>JANQIJ010000376.1 GCA_028282185.1 Rhodospirillales bacterium | reverse complement strand
TCGGGAAGCGGGTCAGTTCCAGGTTGATGCCGGCTTCCTTGGCCCAGCCCATGCCTTCGATGACGAACAGTTGGGCGCAGGGCACGATCGGCATATAGGCCATTTCCAGGGTGACCTCGGCCCGCGCTTTGTCCGGCGCGCCGACGAAAGCGGCAGCGGCGAGGGTCAGGCCGGCTGCGGCGTTACGAATTCCATTGCGAATTCCATTGCGAATTCCATTGCGAATTCCGGTCCGAATTCCAGTGAGCATTCTCTTTGCCTCTCGTGCGTCGGGGCGTATTTTGAGGTCCCGTTCGTTGCCGATTTGGTGACCGGATTTGTACATCATGGTCACGTATTTATGGCGCCAGTAAAGCAGGAAACAGCGTTGTGACAGAAGCACTTTTTCGTGAGGACGCCTACCTCAAGAGGTGTCAGACCCGGGTGGTTTCCGTCGACCATGCCGGCATCGAATTGGACCGCACGGTGTTCTATCCCATGGGCGGGGGGCAGCCGGGGGATACGGGCCGGTTGACCACCGGGGACGGCGGGGAAATCCCGATCGTCGACAGCCGCTACGATCGAGAAACCGGTCGGCATCTGCATATTCCGGCCGAGGATGCGCCGCGATTGGCGCCCGGTGATGTGGTAACGGCGGAAATCGACTGGGACCGACGGCATCGACACATGCGCATGCATTCGGCGCTGCATCTGCTTTGCGCCGTGATCGACGGCGGCGTCACCGGCGGCCAGGTCGGTGCCGCAAAGAGCCGTCTGGATTTCGATTTGCCGGATACGGCGCTCGACAAGCCGGCCATCGAGAAAGCGCTCAACGATCTGGTGGCGGCGGGCCATTCCATGGGCGCCAGATGGATCAGCGACGACGAACTGGCCGCCAACCCGGACCTGGTCCGCACCATGTCCGTTGCGCCGCCGAGCGGGGCGGGCCGCGTCCGCCTGATGGAGGTGCCGGGCATCGACCTGCAGCCCTGTGGCGGCACCCATGTCCGAAACACCGCCGAGATCGGCCCGCTCCGGGTCGGTAAGATCGAAAACAAAGGCAAACACAACCGGCGGGTCAACATCCATCTGGCGGATGACGCCTAGAGCCGATACAAAACCGCTTCGCCCATCCGACCATTGAAGGAGACCCACCCATGTCGACCAACGCCTATCGCATTGCCGTGATCCCAGGGGACGGCATCGGCACCGAAGTCATGCCGGAAGCGCTTCGTGTTCTTGAGGCGGTCGGCCGCAAACACGACCTGTCGTTCCAGTTCGATGAATACGATTGGAGCTGCGAGCGTTTCGCCAAAACCGGCGCGATGATGCCGGAAGACGGCTTGAATCAGATCAAGGGCCACGACTCCATTCTGTTGGGCGCCGTCGGTTTCCCCGGCGTCAAGGACCATGTCTCGCTTTGGGGGTTGCTGATCCCGATCCGGCGCGAGTTTCAGCAATACCTCTCGCTCCGCCCGGTGAAACTGATGGCCGGGATGCCCTGCCCATTGGCCGGGCGCGAGCCGGGAGATATCGATTTTTTGGTCGTTCGGGAAAACAACGAAGGCGAATATTCGGATATCGGCGGCCGCGCCCATGTCGGCACGGATCAGGAGTTTGCCGCCCAGACCTCGGTCTTCACCAAGAAGGGCTGCGACCGGATCATGCGCGTCGCCTTCGAACTGGCGCGAACGCGCAAGCGGAAAAAAGTGACCTCGGCGACGAAATCCAACGGCATCAGCATTTCCATGCCCTATTGGGATGAACGCTTCGAAGCGATTTCCAAGGAATATCCGGACGTGGAAACGGACCAGTACCATATCGACATTCTGACCGCCCATTTCGTGCGCAATCCCGATTGGTTCGACGTGGTCGTCGGCTCAAACCTGTTCGGCGATATTCTGTCGGACCTGGGGCCGGCCTGTACCGGGACCATCGGCATCGCGCCCTCGGCCAACATCAATCCGGGACGGGATTTTCCGTCGATGTTCGAGCCGGTGCACGGTTCGGCTCCGGACATCGCCGGCAAGAGCATCGCCAATCCCATCGGCCAGATTTGGTCGGCGGCGATGATGTTGGAGCATCTGGGCGAAAAGACCGCGGCCGACGAAATCGTCCGCGTCATCGAGGACGTGGTCGCCGACGACGGACCCAAGACCGGCGACATGGGCGGCAAGTCGACAACCCAGGAATTGGGCGCGGCCATCGCCGACGCCTTGGCCTAGGGCCGGGGGCGGGGCGCCATGGCAGAACTGGTCTGGGTCGATGCTGTGAACACGGATGCGATTGCCGAGGTCCGGTCTTTGTTTTTCGAATACGGCGCCGACGTCTCGCGCAGTTACTGCCTGAAGGGTTTCGATGCGGAAGTCGCTGGCCTGCCGGGCGCCTACGCGCCGCCTTCGGGCGGTTTGCTGTTGTTGCGGACTGACGATGTCGCCGCCGGCTGCGTCGCCTTTCGTCCGCTCGAACCCGGCATTGCCGAGATCAAACGGCTTTACGTCCGACCGGCGTATCAGGGCAGGGGGTTCGGTCGCCAACTGACCCAGGCCGCGATGGATCGGGCCTGTGCCGCCGGTCACCGGACCCTGCGCCTGGACACCCTGGGCCACATGGCCGCGGCCCAGGGTCTATACCGCGCCATGGGCTTTCGCGAGATCCCGGCCTGTCACGACGATACCGCCCGTGGAATGCATTTCATGGAGGTTTTGCTGTAGCGCCGGCGCATCGCGTCAAGGGCATGGCGCCGGCTTTAACCATGACCGGCCCCGATTTCCGCCCGTTTCGGCCTGACTTGGGATTCCTCCTTTTTTACCAATTGTTTACCTGGGTGATTTTAAGTACCCTGGAACTGATCCAGATGTGGCGCGTTCCGTCTGGGCAATTGGCGTTCTGATTGGGTTTGGCTGATCGGGAGTGGACGCCGGGGAGGCGTCACCGAACTGCGGGAGAGGATCATGGCCGGTAGAGGTCTTTTGGCGCGTTTGGCGCTGGTCGTTGTCGCGAGTACGGGGCTCGGCGCGTGCGCTGCCCTGGAGGAAGCGAATATTTTGGATGACAGCTTCTGGGCCGGCAGCCCCTTGAAGCAAAACGATGAGGCCGAACTGGGCATTGCCGAGTTGGCCAAGGGCAATTTCGTCGCCGCCGAAGGGCATTTCCAGCGGGCCCTGCGCGCCAATCCCAAAGATGTGGACGCGCTCCTGGGATCCGGCATCCTTTATCAGAACACCGGCCAGATCACCAAGTCGCGACAGATGTACGAGGCCGTGCTGGCGATCCGCCCCGACGAGGGCATGCAGTTCGTCGTTTGGAACAACTTGTCGACCCGCCCGGCGGCGCAGATCGCGTCGGTCAATCTGTCGTTGCTCGATTCCGGTGAAACGCCCAGCGCCGTCCGCCTGGGGCAGGCGCCCGCGGGCTTCCCCGGCGCGCCGGCACAGGTTTCCGCCGCGCCCACGGGCCGGTCCGCCGCGCCGATGCCGGCGACCTCTTTCGCGCCGCCGCCGCCGCCCCGCGCGACCATGGCCCCGGCCGGCCCGCAGCAGGCCGTGCTGCCGGCCGGCGCGCCGATGACGACGACCGCTTATTCGGCCAGCATGAAAAACGTCATTTCCCG
>JANQIJ010000299.1 GCA_028282185.1 Rhodospirillales bacterium | reverse complement strand
GGGTTCGGCCGTGAACCCGGTCCTGCGCGAATTTGTTTCTCGTCGTCGGTCTGCGGGTCTTCCGGATAGTCGGGGATGGCATAGCCTTTTTCCTGAAGTTCCTTGATGGCGGCGACCAGTTGCGGGACCGAGGCCGAGATGTTCGGCAGCTTGATGACGTTGGCGTCCGGCGTTTTTACCAGATCGCCCAATTCGGCCAGATCGTCGGTGATCCGCTGGTCGTCCGACAGGCGGTCGGGGAACTGGGCCAGGATGCGCCCGGCGAGGGAAATGTCCTTGGTCCCGACGGTGATGCCGGCGGGCTTGGCGAAGGCCCTGATGATGGGCAGAAAGGACGCGCTGGCCAGTTCCGGCGCCTCGTCAACCTTGGTGTAGATAATGTCGGTCATGTCGGGTCGTTCTCCGTTGGCCGGCCGAACGGCGGGACGCCGGGCGGTCTGTCTTCCCCCTTGAAACAGCGCCCCTGTTTTAAGGGGCGGGGCGCGGGATGTGAAGGGAAGAAACGGGGCCGGGCGATGGGGACCCGATGGCTATTCCGCAGCGGCGCTTTCCGGTGCCTTGCCGACGGCATTTTCGTAGTCTTCGATCATCCAATGGGTGATCTTACCGGGCGTGAAGGTCAGGTTGTCGATTTGGCCCACCGGGGTCACTTCGGCCGCCGAGCCGGTCAGAAAGATCTCGGTC
The DNA here is from genome assembly GCA_028282185.1 of Rhodospirillales bacterium. GTDB lineage: Bacteria > Pseudomonadota > Alphaproteobacteria > Rhodospirillales > Casp-alpha2 > UBA1479. The sequence goes on along the minus strand of JANQIJ010000299.1, from coordinate 6,164 downwards.
GCGTCGTTCAGTTCGTCGGGCAGGATGTGGCGTTCGACGATCTCGATGCCGCGGGCCTTGGCCAATCGGATCACCGTCTGGCGCGTGATCCCGTCGAGGAAGCAATCCGGCGTCGGGGTATGCAGCTTGTCGTCGCCGAAACAGATGAAGATGTTGGCGCCCGTCGCCTCGGCGACATATCCGCGGTAGTCGAGCATCAGGGCGTCCTGGCAGCCGTTGGCCTCGGCCGCGTGTTTCGAAAGGGTGCAGATCATGTAAAGGCCCGCGGCCTTGGCGTGCACGGGTGCGCTGTCCGGCGCCGGCCGGCGCCATTTCGAGGTTTCCAGCCTGATCCCCTTTTTGCGCAGTTCGGGCGAGAAATAGCTCGGCCAATCCCAGGCGGCGACGGCCAGGTTGATGGTATTGGCCTGCGCCGAAACGCCCATCATTTCAGAGCCTCGCCAGGCCACGGGCCGGATATAGCCGTTAACGATCCCGTTCTTTTCGCAGGCGGCCATGCAGGCGGCGTCGATTTCGTCGGCGCTGTAGGGGATATCGAAGCCCAGCGTCTTCGCGGAATACAAAAGGCGTTCCGTATGGGCGCGCAGTTCGAAGATCTTGCCGGAATACATCCGTTCGCCCTCGAACACGCAAGACCCGTAATGCAGACCGTGGGTCAGAACGTGAACCCGGGCGTCCCGCCAATCCACCCAATCACCATTGAACCAGATCAGGCCGTCCCGATCGTCGAATGTTTCTCCCGACATTAAAATTTTCTTTCGTCTGTTGCGCTGCGCCAACTCACTTGTTGCGTTTCTTATCAGTCTCGGGCATATAAGTCAATAACACTGACTTAAAATGCGGCGACTTTACCAACGCCGCGTGTCGGATGAGGACGGCAAATGGCGGAACAGCAGGCCTGGATCGGCTCGCCGGGTGGCGACACCGGAACGGGGGCCGAGGCGGCGGAGATCGATTCCTATCGGCGGATCATCGAATTGCTGTTTTTCGCCTATCGAGATTTCACCGGCGAGGCGGACGCGGTGCTTGCCGACTATGACATGGGGCGGGCACATCACCGGGCGTTGTACTTCATCGGCGCCAACGGTGGGATCAGCGTTAGCGAGCTGCTGGAAATCCTGAAGATCACCAAGCAGTCCCTCAATCGGGTGCTGAGCACCTTGATCGACGACGGTTATGTGCTGCAGGAAACAGATGGCGGCGACCGCCGCCGTCGTTTGATGTACCTGACCGACAAGGGGCGCGCCTTGGAAACCCGGTTGACCGCCAAGCAGAGCCTGCGCATTCGCGGCGCCCTGGCGGATTTGGGCGACGAAGCGGCGAGGGGGTTCGAACGCGTCCTCGAGGCATTGGTCGACGAATGTGATCGTTCGAGGGTTCGCCCCCCGGAACCGCGGCACCGATTTTGACGGCTGCCGCGGCATTCCGCAGTGCCGCTCGAATGTGGTAGTTTTGCCGGGTGTGTTCGCCATGCGGAGACGATGACCCTGACCGCCGATCCGCCAAATCTGCTCGTAGTCGATGACGATGGTCGGCTGCGCGACCTGCTAAGCCGCTTCCTCGGCGAGAACGGGTTCCTGGTCGTCACGGCCGGCGACGCCGCCGAGGCCCGTGCCCGGTTGAAGCACTTTAATTTCGACGCGATCATTCTTGATCTGATGATGCCCGGTGAATCGGGTCTGGATTTCGCCCGCGACCTGCGCCGCCGCTCCGACGTGCCGATCCTCATGCTCACCGCCATGGCCGAGGCGGACGATCGGATCAATGGGCTGGAAGGCGGCGCCGACGACTATGTCGTCAAGCCGTTCGAGCCGCGCGAATTGCTTCTCCGCATCCGCAATATCCTGAAGCGCGGCATTCGCGCGCAGGAAGCCGCCACGGATCTGCAATTGGGCGATTTCCTGTTTCGCCGCGATCGCGAGGAACTGGTGCGCGACGGTGACCCGGTGCGATTGACCGAGCTTGAGGTCGGTCTGCTCAGCGCCCTGGCGGCGCGGCCGGGCGACGTCTTATCGCGTGACGACTTGATCGCGCGAACGGGGGCCGCGGGCGGCGGCCGGGCCGTTGATGTTCAAGTCACCCGCCTGCGCCGCAAGATCGAACCCAATCCGCGGCAACCACGCTACCTGCTGACCGTGCGCGGTCAGGGGTATGTTCTCAGGCCCGATTGACGAAGGCCGAGGTGGCGCGCGCATGAGCCTGAGAACGACAATCAAGAATGCTCTGCCGAAAAGTCTTTTGGGCCGGGCGTTGCTGATTATCGTCACGCCCCTGATCCTGCTTCAGGTCGTGTCGGCGCTGATCTTCTACGAAACCCACTGGAACAAGGTGTCTTATCGCTTGGCCCGCAGTGTTGCCGGCGACCTGGCGGCGATGATCATCCTTATCCAACAGGAGCCCGGCCGGGCCGGACGCGACCGCGCGTTTGACATTGCTGCCCGGACGATGGACATGACCATGGCTTTTCGCCCTGGCGCGATCCTGTCGAACCGGCCGCATGAACTGGACAACGATATCGAAAGAATGCTCGACCGGGCGATGCGCAGCGTGGTTCTCAAACCCTATCGGCTGGACGCCCGCAGTTCCGAACGGTCGGTCCAGATCGACGTCCAATTGGCCGACGGCGTGTTGCAGGTCACGACCTTGCGCAAGCGCCTGTTCTCGACCACGGTCTATGTCTTCGTCATCTGGATGGTCGGCACGTCGCTGATCCTGTTCGGCGTGGCGACGATCTTCATGCGCAACCAGGTCAAGCCGATCCGCCGTCTGGCCAACGCGGCGGACAATTTCGGCAAGGGCCGGGACGTGACGCATTTCAAGCCCGAGGGCGCGACGGAGGTCCGCCAGGCGTCGCACGCCTTCCTGGCCATGCAGGATCGCATCGAACGTCATCTCAGGCAACGGACGGACATGCTGTCCGGCGTGTCCCACGACCTGCGCACGCCGTTGACTCGAATGAAACTTCAACTCGCCATGTTGGGCGACGATGCGGGGGTTGAGGCCCTGTCCCAGGATATCGCCGAAATGGAACACATGCTGGAAGGCTACCTTGCCTTCGCCCGCGGCGAGGGGACGGAAAAACCCACCATGACGGACCTGGGCAGAATGCTGGAAGACGTGGTTGCCCAGGTGCGCCGTCGCGGGCGGCCGATTGACCTGCATGTCGAAGACCGCCTTTCGCTATTGCTCCGGCCCGCTGCCTTCCGCCGTTGTCTGACAAACTTGCTGGAGAACGCGGCCCGTTATGGCGAACATGTCTCGGTCCGGGCCGGCAGGCGGGACGACGCGATTGAGATCACTGTCGATGATGATGGCCCCGGCGTCCCCGAAGAGCGCCGCGACGAAGTGTTTCGCCCGTTCGTCCGATTGGACGACTCCCGCAATCCGGAGACCGGCGGCGTGGGCCTGGGCCTGACCATCGCGCGCGATGTCATCCGCGCCCATGGCGGTGAAATCACCTTGGCCACGGCCCCGGCGAACGGCCTCAGGGTTCGCGTCCGACTGCCGCTTTAGGCGCGCTACCCCTGTTCGGCCGTTACGGCCAAACGGCGGCGCCCGGGCTCGGGAATGGATGGCATTTCCCCGCGCGCAACCTATAATGGGCGGAAGCATCGCCGGGGGGCAATTGGACTGGGACCAAGGGTGCGGCTGCGGCCCATCCGTTGTGGCGGCAGATGGGACGAGACACCGCGATGACACGCAAACTTCCGTCGAAAATTCTCATTGCCGACGATCATGCGCTGTATCGCAGTGGTCTTGCGTCTCTGCTGGACGCCATCAGTTCGGACATCAAGATTGTCGAGGCCGCCAGCTATCCGGAAGCGATCCGCGCGGCGAATGAAATCAAAGATCTGGACCTGGTGCTTTGTGATCTGGGCATGCCCGGGATGGAGCGGTTCGCAGGTCTGAGCGCCTTGGTCCGCAGCCTGGAGGAGGTGCCGGTGGTCGTTGTTTCAGCGGCGGAAAGCAGCGAGGATATGGGGATGGCCATGGATTGCGGCGCCCACGGCTATATTCCCAAGACACTGGACAGCAAGACCGTGGTCACCGCGGTCGAAAAGGTCATCGGTGGTGATATCTATCTGCCGCCGACGTTGATGGGCTGGCAGCCCGGCCAGGGGGTGCCGGTGTCGGGCGAGGGACCGCATTTGACCCCCCGCCAGCGCGATGTGTTGAATTTGATGGCGGACGGCAAATCGAACAAGGAGATCGCCCGGATTCTCGGATTGGCGGAAGGCACAATCAAACTTCACGTAACCGGCCTGCTGAAGGTTCTGGACGCCAACAATCGGACGCAGGCGGTGATCAAGGCGACGGCCCTGGGCTTGGCCCGGGGCCCGGACCAGGAGTGCCGGCGCCCGTCCCGCCGGCGCGCCGGTGCGCCGGCCTTCGGCCCATACTGGGCGCCCCATTGCCCAGCGCCGCCGCGCTTTGCCTGGCATCGCCGGCCTGGGCGGCCGACAAGGCCTTGGGTTTGCACGACTGGGCGACGGTCTGGCCGGTCCTGCTCGCCGCCGCGGCTTTTCTGGTCGGCCTCCTCTTGTCCCGGTGGCTGATGCGCGATCGACCGGCCGCCGCCGGGCCGCAGATGACGACCGACCATTCGCTGCGGGAACGGGCGATCCGTGACGCGCCCCTGCCGGTCATGCTGCATGCCGATGACGGTGCGGTGCTAAGCGTCAACGAGGAATGGGCGTTGCGCACCGGCTTCGCCGCGGGCGAGATCACTTCGGTCCGCGATTGGTCCCGTCGAGCATTCGGCGACGACCGGATTCGGGTCCATGACGGCAGCGGCGATGTCTATGAGCAAGCATCGGAAAAAGTGATCCAGTCCGTCGCCGCGGCGGACGGTCGGGTCCTTTGGTGGGAGTTCCGTTCGCGACCGCTTGGCCGGCTCGCCGACGGACGACGCGCCGCCCTGACGGTTGTCAATGACATCACGGAACAGCGCGGCGCCGAACAGCAGCTGAAGGACAGTGAAGCCCGCTATCGGATTATATCCGAACTGACCTCGGACATCGTCTATGCTTACGAGGTCGCGCCTGACGGCCGGGTCGGCATGCGTTGGCAGGTTGGCGGAATCAAGGGGTTGGTCGGCGACGCCGGATCCGGGGCCGAGCCCTTGGCTTGGTTGACGCGGGTCCATCCGGATGACGTGCCGATTATCGAATCCCGCGACCAGCGGCTGTGCAACGGCCTGCCATCAACGGATGAATTCCGCCTGCTTTCGGGCGACGGCCGTGTCCGTTGGTTGCGCGTTTACAGTCGGCCGGAGAAAGACGACACCGGTGCGGTCGTGCGGGTCATCGGCGCGGCCAAGGAGATTACCCAGGACAAGCGCTGGGAAGAAGCCTTGGCCGACAGTGAGAGCAAGCTGCAAGCGACCAGCCGAACCGCCGGGGTCGGATACTGGGAGTACTATCCGGACGGCGATCGAATTGTCTGCTCGCCGGTAATGTGGCGCATTTGGGGATTGCGGCCGGGACGGACCGGGCCGCGCGGCCGTGTGTTTCTTGACGTCCTGCATGCGGACGACCGCCCGGTGGTCGAGGCCATCCTGCAGGATCCGCCAGAAACCCTGCGGCACGAGTACCGGATCGTTCGCCCCGACGGCAGCCAACGCCAGGTCTTTGAAGACCTAAGTGTCGACCGTGACGGCGATGGTCGGGCGGTGCGTTTCTTCGGCGTCTGCCAGGACGTCACCGACATTCGCCAGGTTCAGGCCGATCTTGCCGACGCCAAGGAAGAGGCGGAGCAGGCCAGCGCCGCGAAAACGCGGTTTCTCGCTGCGGCCAGCCACGACCTGCGCCAACCGCTGCAGGCCTTGGCCATGTTCGTCAACGTTTTGTCGGATCGGGATTTGGATGCCAAGGCCAAGGATCTGGTCAAGCGCGTGCGCGATTGTTCTGATGCGTTGGAGAGACTGTTGGGCTCTTTGCTTGATATTTCGCGCCTCGACGCCGGCTTGTTCGTCCCCCAGCGTCGGGATTTCGACCTTGGCGATTGCCTGGAAAGGCTCTGCGTTGAGATGCTGCCGTTGGCGGAAGAGAAGGGGCTCGATCTGCGCTTCGTTCCTTGCCGGATCACGGTGCAGAGTGATCCCGGTCTACTCGACCGCCTGATCCGCAATTTGCTGAGCAACGCCGTCCGCCATACGGCGCGGG
>JANQIJ010000233.1 GCA_028282185.1 Rhodospirillales bacterium | reverse complement strand
CCTTGTCCTTGAGCTCTTCCGGCGTCAGCATCTTATGGCCGTCGTAATCGAAGCCGGCGACCTTGGCGACATCGCGGAACACCGCGCCGTTGGCCCAGTTCGATCCGCGCGCGACGATCGGCACCAGGCGGACGCCCAAGGCCTCCAGTTCCTTGAACCCGTCTTCGTCTTCCAAGACGTTGACCGATTTGAACGGCACGCCGTGTTCAAGCAGGAATTCCTTGGTCTTTAGGCAGCTTGAGCAGCCGGGCTGCCAATAGACCTTGAGCGTCTCGGCATCGGCGGGGTGGCTTGATTGGGCGGCGGCCTGGTCCATGACGTGTCTCCTCCGGCGGGGGCTGGCCCGCATTGTATACAAAAATGGCGATGGCGCCGAATGATTTCACGCTTGTCGCCGGCCCGCCGCGGGGTAATCTGGCCCCCTGTCCGGAAGCTGGTTCGGAATACGGGCCGGCGACTGGCCCGACAATCGTGGGAAGCAGTCCGTGAAACCGCTTGAAGGTATCCGCGTTCTCGACCTGACCAACGTTCTGGCTGGGCCGTTTTGCGGCCATCAGTTGGCCCATATGGGGGCCGAGGTGATCAAGGTCGAGGTGCCGGGTTCGGGCGATCTGGCGCGCCAACTGGGGGCGCAGCCGGAACTGAACAAGAAGCTCATGGGCATTTCCTTCCTGGCGCAGAACACGGGCAAGCGCTCGATCACCGTCAACATGAAGTCCGACAAGGGCAAGCAGGTCTTCCACCGCCTGCTCGGGACCGCCGACGTGTTGCTTGAGAATTTTCGCCCGGGCGTCATGGACCGGCTCGGCGTCGGCTATCCGGTGTTGATGCGGGATCATCCCAATCTGATCTACTGCGCGATTTCGGGCTTCGGTCAGGACAGGCCCTATCGCGACCTGCCGGCCTATGACCAGATCGTCCAGGGCATGGCCGGCGTGATGTCGATCACCGGCGATAGGGACAGCGCGCCGCTTCGTGTCGGCTATCCCATGGCAGATACGATCGGCGGTCTGACCGCCGCCTTCGCCATCGCGGCCGCGTTGGCAAATCGCGACGCCGACGGGCGCGGCTGTTTCATCGACGTCTCGATGCTTGAATCGGTGCTTTCCACCATGGGCTGGATCGTCTCAAACTATTTGCAGTTGGGGCGCGAGCCGGAACCCATGGGCAACGACAATTTTACGGCCAGCCCTTCCGGCACGTTCCAAACCGGCGACGGGCCGGTCAACATCGCGGCCAACAAGCAAGAACAGTTCGAAGCCGTCTGCGACGTTATTGGCCGGCCTGAATTGAAGGCCGACCCGCGCTTCGCCGAGCGTCAGGCGCGCCTGGAAAACCGCCGGGCGCTGACGGAGATCCTCGAACAGGCCTTCGCTGTCCACGATGCCGAACACTGGCGCCGGGCGCTCAATGCCGCCGGCGTGCCTGCCGGTCTTGTCCTGACCGTGCCCGACGCCCTGAACCATCCGCAGATCGCCGAACGCGGCCTCATCGGTCTGTTCGAAAATGTGCCGGGCATCGACCGTGACCTTCGGGTCGCCCGCGCGGCGGTCAAGATCGACGGCCAGGCAGTGCGCACGGAAACGCCGCCACCGCTGTTGGGCCAGGACACGGACGACCTGTTGGCCGAGGTCGGGTATTCGGCGGCGGAGATCGCGGGGCTGAAGGCCGACAAGGCCGTATGACCGACGGCGGCCACAGCATTGACCTGGATCGTTTGGCCGAATTCCTGAGCGGCCGATTGGACGGACTCCGCCCACCGCTCCGCGCCAATCAATGCCCGGGCGGAATGTCGAACCCGACTTTCGTGCTGACAGATGCGGGGGGGCGGCGCTGGGTCCTGCGCAAGAAGCCTCCGGGCGCGCTTTTGCCGTCGGCCCATGCCGTCGACCGGGAATTCCGCGTCATGTCGGCGCTTGTCGGGTCCGAGGTGCCGATCGCCCGGCCCCTGGTGCTGTGTCAGGACGACGCCGTGATCGGCCAGGCGTTCTATGTCATGGCCCATGTCGAGGGCCGGGTGTTCCGCAAGCTGGAGTTGCCGGGCCTGGCGACGGGCGAACGCGCGGCGATCTATGACGCCATGAACGCGACCTTGGCGGCGCTGCACCGCGTCGATTACCGGGGCCGGGGTCTGGTCGACTTCGGACGCGAAGGCGGTTATGCGGCGCGCCAGGCGAAACGCTGGGCCGGTCAGTACGAAGCGTCGAAGACGGACCGCCTGGATGCCATGGAGAACTTGATGGCTTGGCTGCCGGAAAACCTGCCCGCCGAAGCCGAGACGACCCTGGCCCATGGTGATTTCCGCCTGGAGAACATGATCTTCCATCCGACGGAGGCGCGTGTCCTCGCGGTTGTCGATTGGGAATTGTCCACCCTGGGCGATCCGCTGGCCGACCTCGCCTACAACACGCTGCCCTGGCACATGCCCGATCCCCGGCGCGGCGACCTGCGCGGCAACGCCCCGGCGGCCACCGGGATCCCGGCCGAAGCCGACTATCTGTCGGCCTATGCCGAACGATCGGGCCGCGGGGACCTCGGGGACTGGACCTTCTATCGGGTGCTGTCCCTGTTCCGCCTGGCGGCGATCGGCCAGGGGGTCTACAAGCGGGGGCTGGACGGCAACGCCACGGGGCCGGCGGCGCTGGAACGGCGGGACGTCTGCCGCAACCTGTCGACCATTGCCTGGGGCCTGGTGGAAAAGGCCGGCCGCGCCTGATCCTGCCCTTGACGCGGGCACCGGGCACGCCACATTGACGGGCATGAGACAGCTGACGGACATCGCCCGCGCGGGCCTGGTCGTGGTTGCCCTGGCCTTGCTCGCGCCCGCCGGCGCGCAGGCACGGGAATTGGCCGACGCAGAGGCCTCGGAGGCGGCGCTCTGGCAGGGGCTCAAATCCGGTGGTCACGTGGTCATGTTGCGCCATGCCCGCGCCCCCGGGACCGGCGATCCCGACGATTTCGAGTTGGGCGATTGCACGACGCAGCGCAACCTTTCCGCCCAGGGGCGCGATCAGGCGCGGCGCCTGGGCGACCTGTTCCGCGCCAACGGGATCGACAGCGCCCGGGTGTTTTCCAGCCAGTGGTGCCGTTGTTACGACACGGCGCTTCTCATGAACCTCGGCCCGGTGACCGCCCACGACACCTTGAACTCGTTCTTCGGCGGGTTTTATACCCGGGCCCGGCAATCGGCCGGCGTGCGCCGCCTGTTGGCGGGCCTCGATCTTGGTACGCCGACCGTTCTGGTCACCCATCAGGTCAACATCACGGCGTTTTCCGACACCTTCATGTCCGAAGGCAGTTTGCTGTTCTTCCGGGTCGCCGCCGACGGCGATGTGACCTTGATCGGCAGCATCGACGCCCGTTGACATGCGCGATGGGCCGCGCCCAAGGCCCTGCCTTGGGACCGCACCCCAACCGACACGGTAGCGACGACCCGGCCCGGCCGTCCCATGGATCGCCGGGCCGGGCACCCCCGGTCGTACCGATTAACCATGCTTAACGACAGGTTGCGTTCAGCGAATAAATGTATTGATATCGGGCCAAAGAAACATCCGCGACCTGGATATCCGCCATTCGGATACTCGCAAGACTCGGAAGAAGTGGAATTGCAATGGCCCGCAAATCGTTTTTTTCGAAAATCACCGATATCGTCCTGGAGCGGGACGATAACGAAGAGTCCGTTGAGGACATCGACCGCCGCGTCGAGGCGGAGATCGCCGCGATCCAAAGCCAGAAGCAGGAAGAAGTCGATGGCGCCAAGATGTTGAAGGATGACTTCAACGCCGACGACGATACCGCCTTTATCATGGATCTGGGGCCGCTTTACACCGTGATCGGCGGCCGTACCGGCATGCTCGGCCGGCGCCTGCCGGATTCGTGCGAAAACATCTTCGACCGCCTGGTGCCCGCGACCGAGGGCCGCGGCCGCGTTCGGGCCGATTATTTCTTCATGACCTTTGTCGAACCGTCGCGCGAGAAAGGGTTCCGTCGCGCGGCCGAAATCATCAACGAAATCGGCGCGCTGACCATTGGTGAACGCTTCAAGGAAATCGAGGTCCCGGGCCTGTTGGTTGCGGCGGATCCCTCGGCCCTTGCCGACGAAGACGGCGCCCTTGACCTGAGCAAGGTTCAAGAACATGTCGAGGCCGGTGGTGCGGGCGTCGTCCTGGGTGCGCCGGGGGCCGACGACCCCGTATGGCTCAAGCTGTCCGTGGAAAAGGCGAATAAGACCGCCAAGCTTGTCGGCGCGACGAAGGGCAACGATGACGACAGTGACGACACGCCACGCCCGCGCCGGCGCGGCGACCCCGATTGGGTCGAGGAACGCACCGAGCGGCGGGTCAAGATTTCCATGGATCCCATGCAAATGGAACGGCGCAGCGGCCGCGACAGGCGGGCGAATAGATAGGCGACGTAACGGCGCACCCATTGGCCAGTGATGGCGATGATGGGTGCTCCCTTTTTAAGGCATGATGCCACGGGCGAGAGTGCTCCCGTCGCCTTGCGCGACCGATTTCAGGGTATCTTCGAAGACTAGGTCGATGGGCGCCGCGACGCCTTGGCGAGCGAAGCCGTATACGCCGGTTGCCGCATGCACCTGATCGGTCGCGCTCCAAAAAGGTGGTCTCTCTTGGGACCGATGCGAAGACAACCTGCGGGCGCAAACAACGGCCTCGTGCCACCCCGAACGCGTTGCCGCCGTCTTGGCCAGTACCAAACCTGTTCCTAGATCTCGCCGCTGACCTGTATCCGCCAGATCGTCCCTGGTGTTGAGGCGTTCGCTTCGCCAATCGTTCCCCTTTTGATTGTAATTTTTTTATACATTCAATTAAAATAAAAAAAGTATAAAATTTCTTCTATTGCGAGTATTTTATAAATAAAATTAATGCAAAACATGTAAATTTTTTTAAAATTATAACTAAAGTAATAGTTATTCTTATAAATTTTCATCAAGATCAAAAATAATTAATTAATTTTTACTTTGATAATTAATAGAAATTCCTTGAATGTTAAAAAATGTACTATTAAGTTCTCATCCATAATCGGCAACGGGCCGTATGAAACGGGAATTGGATCAATTTTCGCGCAGGAGTTTTTCACATGACCAACGATCAATCTGTTTCGCCGTCCGCGACACAGCAGGCGTCCGGCACCCAGACATCTGGTTCAGGCACTATGCATTGGGTCAGCAAGTTCAAGATTTCAACGCGCTTGACTGCGGGATTAGCCATCATCGCCATCCTCATGTTCTGCGTCGGGGCGGCTGGGCTGACCTCGATCAAGACCATCGAGAACAAGTTGAACAGCATCACCGACGTCAGCGGCCCGACGGTGGAAACCGCCGATGACCTGCGGGCGAACATTTGGGAAGCCACCAAGGTCGCCCAGGAAATCATCGCCGACGAGGAACTCGCGGATATCGAAGAACTGACGGTCGAATTCCGGGCGCTGGACCGGATCTTCGACGAGACCTACGAGGAATTGCGCGAACTGGTGACCGATCCGGCCTTGTTGGGCCATTTGGCGACCGCGCGGGACGAGCAGGCCGAGTTCGGCAAGCACACCGACGAGATGATCGCCGCCCATACGGACGAATTGTTGGAAGAAGCCAAGGGGAAAGAGCTGTTGGCCAAGTTCGACGAAGCCGGGGGCACCTTGATCGTGGCCTTGGACGAGTTCGCCACTGAAAACGAAGCCGAGATGGCCGACGCCGAGGAAGAGGGTGACCGGTTGGAAGAAATCGGTGGTAGCGGGGCAGAGGTGAACGCTGTCCTGGGCGAGCTTTTCGACCGCGACTATCCGGTCGTGGAAGCGGCCTTGAAGCTGCAGACATTGGTCATGGAGATGCAAGACACCGCCGGCGAATACCTGGCGGAGGAAGACATCAACAACCTGCAACCCATTGCCGTCGAATTTGACCGGCTGCGAGCGGGGGCGGACGAATTCACCAAGGTTTTGGGCGACCTCTCGGAAACGGATGAAGATCGCGAGGATACCGAGAATATCAAGCGGCTGCTCATTGAATGGGATCAGCTTGCCAAGGCGGATGAACAGCTTTTCGATACCCACCGCGACATGCTGGTGGCGGAAAAGCTGGCGGACGATCTGACGGAGACCCTGGAATCCGATGCCGATAACGTGGCGGCGGCGCTTGACGCCGTGGCCACGGCCGCCGATGCCATTAACACCGAGGCGGACGAAACGGCCGCCGACTCCGTCCGATCCGCCTTCTTGGTGATCAGCGGCTTGCTGACCGCGGCTTTGGTCGTCGTTGGCGCGTTGATCGTTTTGGTGCTTTCCACGGTGACGCGTCCGATTGCCTCCATGACCGCCGCGATGATGGATCTGGCGAATGGAAACAACCGTATCGAGGTGCCCGGCATCGGTTGCAAGGACGAGATCGGAGACATGTCCGAGGCGTTGCAGACATTCAAGGAAAACGCCACCAAGCGCGAAGAGCTGGAGGCCAGCCAACGGGAAGAGCAAGAGCAGAAGGAAAAGCGCCAACAGGCCATTGACCAGTTGATCAGCAATTTCGATCAACAAGCCACCGCGTCGATCGATGTCCTTGCCAGTGCCGCAACCGAACTGGACAGCACCGCACAGCTCATGAGCAAGGCGGCCAATGACAGCAATACCTTGGCGTCCCAGGCAGCCTCTGCATCCGAGTTGGCCTCAACCAACGTTCAGAGCGTGGCCGGCGCGGCCCAGGAACTGGAGGCATCCATTAACGAGATCAACCGACAAATTGCGCAGTCCCGGGAGGTGTCTCACAGAGCCACACGTGATGCCGATGCCTCTAGACATACTGTTCAAGGCCTGGTGGAACAGGCGCAGTCCATCAGCGAGATCGTCGAATTGATCAACAGCATTTCGGAGCAAACCAATCTGTTGGCGCTGAATGCCACCATTGAGGCGGCCCGCGCCGGGGAAGCCGGCAAGGGCTTTGCGGTGGTCGCGTCGGAAGTGAAGCAGTTGGCAAGCCAGACGGCCAAGGCGACGGAGGAAATTTCCGGCCAGATTTCTTCCATGCAGTCGGCGACGACGGAAGCCGCCGAAAGTATCAATTCGATCAGCCAAACGATTAGGGACATCGATGAGATTTCGTCCTCGATCGCGTCGGCCATCGAGGAACAAAGCGCCTCGACCAAGGAAATCGCGGGGAACGTCCAACAGGCCGCCTCCGGCGCGTCTCAAGTGACCGAAAACCTGGGCGGGGTGACGGCATCGGCGAGCGAGACCGGAGCCGCGTCCGAGCAGGTCTTGACGGCCGCCGCGGAACTGTCAAAGAACTCGGAGAGCATCCGCGCCAACGTGGAGACCTTCCTGCATGGAATTCGTTCCGCGTAGACTGGCTGCCATGCAGGCTGGAAAAAGGGCTGACCTCGTGTCGGCCCTTTTTTTGTTCGCGGCGAGCCTGGTCAGCGACGTGGCAGAATGATTTTGGTGCGGGTCGGGCTCTTCGGTGACGGAGATTGGCGGGCCGGTCAACCTGCAAGGGGAAGCCGCCCGTTCGGGCAGCCAACGGCTTCCCGTTCTCCCGGTTCCGTATCCGCGGCCCGGCGAATGGCGGCGAAGGTCGACATCGTTTGCCGGGCCCGTTCCGGGCCGAAAGCAGACGCCGGATCACCCCTCCCGCCTTGGCCAATCCGCCTGTCGCCTGAGTTCCATGCGGGCGATCTGGCGGCGGTGGACCTCGTCGGGGCCGTCGGCGAACCTGAGGGCCCGCATGCGGGCCCAGAAATAAGGCAGCGGCGTGTCCTGGCTCATGCCCGCCCCGCCATGGATCTGCATGGCCCGGTCGATGACGCTTAGCGCCATGTCAGGGGCGGCGACCTTGATCATGGCGATTTCCTGGCGGGCCTGCTTGTTGCCGACCGTGTCCATCATCCAGGCGGCCTTCAGGATCAGGAGCCGGCACATGTCGATCTCGATGCGGCTTTGCGCGATGCGTTCCTGGGTCACGCCCCGATCGGCAAGCGCCTTTTTCCAGGTGACCCGCTCCGTCGCGCGGGCGCACATGAGTTCCAGCGCCCTTTCCGCGATGCCGATGATCCGCATGCAATGATGGATGCGCCCGGGGCCGAGCCGCCCCTGGGCAATCTCGAAGCCGCGCCCCTCGCCCAACAGCATGTTGGACGCGGGCACGCGGACGTTCTCAAACGTCACCTCGCCATGGCCGTGGGGGGCATCGTCATATCCCATCACGTCCAGCATGCGTTCCACCGTGACGCCGGGCGTGTCCACGGGCACCAGGATCATGGACTGCTGGCGGTAGGTCTCCGCTTGCGGATCGGTCTTGCCCATGACGATCATGATCTTGCAGTGCGGCGAGCCGATACCCGACGTCCACCACTTGCGCCCGTTGATGACGTAATCGTCGCCGTCCCGCGCGATGCGGCATTGGATGTTGGTGGCGTCCGACGACGCCACGTCGGGCTCGGTCATGGCGAAGGCCGAGCGGATGTCGCCGGCGAGCAACGGTTTCAGCCATTGGTTCTTCTGCGCCTCGTCGGCGTAGCGGACCAGCGTTTCCATGTTGCCCGTGTCGGGGGCCGAGCAATTGAACACCTCGGGCGCCCAGGGCACGCGGCCCATGATTTCGCACAAGGGCGCGTATTCCAGGTTGGTCAGCCCGGCGCCCAAGGCGCTTTCCGGCAGGAACAGGTTCCAAAGGCCTTCGGCCTTCGCCCTCTCTTTTAAATCCTCAACGATTGGAAGCACACGCCAGCGCGTCTCGCCGTCGTCCAGTTGGCGGGCATATTCGGCCTCGTTGGGATAAACATGGTCGTCCATGAAGGTCTGGAGCTTCCGGGCCAGTTCCTGGGTCCGGGGGGAGGGGGTGAAGTCCATGGCTTATTGGTTTCCTTGGCCGTCTTTCCTTGTCGGCAATGCTGATTGATTTTCCGGGGCGTCGGCCTTGATCCCGCGGGCCGGCCTCCGCATAGTCTCGCCAACGGATAATAATCAACCGGCATCCAAAAGAAACAGGGAGGGGCGGCCCAAGTGTCCCAAGAAGTGTCGCAAGATATGTCTCAGCCGACGGAATCGGCCCTTCAGGGCCTGATGATGGATGTTCCCTTGCTCACGTCCATGATCATGAAGCATGCCATCGCCTGGCACGGCGACGTGGAGGTCGTGACCCACCGGGTCGAGGGCGACATGCACCGCTATACCTACGCCGATGCCTACAAGCGCATCTGCCGCCTGGCCCGGGCGCTGGAGGGGCTGGGGCTCATGCCCGGCGACCGGGTCGGCACCATGGCCTGGACCACCCACCGCCATGTGGAGCTTTACTTCGCCATCGGCGGCACGGGCCATGTGGTCCATACCGTCAACCCGCGCCTGTTCCCCGATCAGATCACCTATATCGTCAACCACGCGGACGACCGGGTGATCTTCCTGGACACCACCTTCGTCCCCTTGATGGAGGACTTGCAGGACCGATGCCCCAATGTGAAATGTTTCGTCATCCTTTGTGATTCCGGTGCCATGCCGGAAACCAGCCTTAGGGGCGCCAAGTGTTACGAGGACCTGCTTCAGGCCGCGGGAGAAGGGGACTACGATTGGCCCCAATTCGACGAGAAGACCGCTGCTGCGCTTTGCTATACCTCGGGCACCACGGGCAACCCCAAGGGCGTCTTGTATTCCCACCGGTCCATGACCCTGCACACCATGTCCGCCTGCACCGGCGACCATCCCCTGGGTCTGACCAGCCGGACCGTGATCCTGCCGGCTGTCTCCATGTTTCACGTCCATGGCTGGGGCGTGCCCTATGCCGCCCCCATGTCCGGCGCCAAGATGGTCCTGCCCGGCCCGCATATGGAAGGCCCCGACCTCTGCCGCCTGTTGGACGAGGAAAAGGTCAATTACACCGCCGGCGTGCCCACGGTCTGGATCGGGGTCCTGGAGCATCTGGAGAAAACCGGCGGCAAGCTGCCGTATTTGAAGATCATGAACATCGGCGGCTCGGCCCCGCCGCTCGCCATGATCAAGGCGTTCGAGGAGGACTACGGCGTGCCTGTGGTCCATGCCTGGGGCATGACGGAGATGAGCCCCGTGGGCACCACCGGGCGACTTCGCGCCCGCCACGCCGAGTTGGAAGGCGAAGACATGTACCGGGTCAAGCTGACCCAGGGCCGGCCCATCTTCGGGATCGAGGTGAAGATCGTCGACGACGCCGGCAAGGCCTTGCCCCATGACGGGGAGGCGGTGGGCCAGATGTACGTGCGCGGGCCCTGGGTGGCGGCGGCCTATTTCAATGACGCGGCCGCCACGGAAGCCGCCTTCGATGCCGACGGCTGGTTCGGGACCGGCGACGTGGCCAGTATCACGCCGGACGGCCTGGTGCGCATCTCGGACCGGTCCAAGGACCTGATCAAGTCCGGCGGCGAATGGATCAGTTCCATCGATCTGGAAAATCACGCCATGGCCCACCCCGACGTGGTCGAGGCAGCGGCCATCGCCATTCCCCATCCGAAATGGGAGGAACGGCCGCTTTTGATCGTGGTCCGGCGCGAGGGATCGGACGTGGGCGCCCGGGAAATCCGTAATGTGATGGCCGACCGTGTCGTCAAATGGTGGCTGCCGGACGACGTGGTCTTTGTCGACGAAATTCCCCATACGGCCACGGGCAAGATTTCCAAGAAGGACCTGCGCCAACAGTTTGCCGATTACCGCTGGCCCGACATTTAGATCGCATCTGCTGCTCAGTTTTTGCGAGACAGGGCCGCCCACCGTGCTAAAGTCCGTAAGCCCTTGTCCCGGGTGCTTTTTTTAATCATAAATCGCTGGCCGGCATGAGCCAGCGCCGAGAGGGAGGCTCTCCCGCATGAACCGCGCTGCCGACGCGCTTGCCGATACCCTTGTCCTGCACGGCGTGGACCGGGTGTTCTGTGTTCCGGGTGAAAGCTACCTGGCGTTGTTGGATGCGCTGCACGACCGCGACGAAATCCAAGTCGTCGGCTGCCGGCACGAAGGCGGTGCCGGGTTCATGGCGGTGGCCGACGCCAAGCTGACGGGCGCTCCCGGCGTCGCCATGGTCAGCCGCGGCCCCGGCGCCAGCAACGCGGCCATCGCCGTGCATACGGCGGAGCAGGACGGGGTCCCTTTGGTTCTGATCGTCGGCCAGGTGCCGCGCCGGGACCTGGGGCGCGGCGCCTTTCAAGAGGTCGACTACCGCATCACCTTCGGCGACATGGCGAAGCACGTGGAAGAGGTGCACGATCCGAAACGACTGGCCAAGGCCGCCGCCCAGGCGTTCCAGATCGCCCAGGAAGGCACGCCCGGACCGGTCGTCCTGGTCCTGCCCGAGGACATGCTGGAGGACGCCGCGCCCGACGTGGGCGTCAATCCGCTGCCCGTGGAGCAGCCAAAGGCGACGGCCGAGGCGGTTTCCGAAGTTGCCGAGACCTTGGCGCGTTCGACGCGGCCCCTGTTGATTGCCGGCGGCGGATTGCGCTCACCGGGTGCTCGCCGCCTGCTCCAGGCCTGCAGCGAGGCCTGGAGCCTGCCCGTGGCGACCAGTTTCAAGAACCAGGACGTCTTCGCCAACGATCACGACCACTTCGCGGCCCATCTGGGATACGGCGTGCCGGCGAAAATCCGCGAGACCCTGCAGGCCGCCGACCTGATCCTCGCCGTGGGCACTCGACTGGGCGACGTGACGACCCAGGGCTACCTCATGCCCGTGGCGCCGCAGCCGCGTCAGCCGCTGATCCATATCTATCCCGACGACAACCATTTGGACCATGTCTTCGACACGGCCCTGCCGATCTGCGCCGAGGCGGAAGACTTCATTCGCCGCTTGGGCGAAACCAACGCGCCCGAACCGCCCTCGGGCCGCGCGGATTGGCTTCGGTCTTGCGCTGCCTTGAATCGGGAAATGGCGGCATGGACGCCGCAGGAGGCCGACGACGGGGTCAACTTCGGCCAGGTGGTCGCGGCCTTCAATGAGCGGCTCGGCGACGACGCGGTGATCACCATGGACGCCGGCAATTTCAATTCCTGGGTTCACCGGCATTTTTCCTTTAAGCCGACGCAGATCCTCTTGGGCGCCGTCTCAGGCGCCATGGGCCTGGGATTGCCGGCCGCCGTGGCGGCGGCATTGCGCCATCCGGACAGGCAGGTCGTCACCGTTTGCGGTGACGGCGGCACCCTGATGACCGGCAACGAATTGGCGACGGCGGTGCACTATGGCGCCAAAATCCGCGTCTTTGTTGCCAACAACGGCAGTTACGGCACCATCCGCCTGCATCAGGAAAAGGCCTATCCGGGCAGGGTCGAATCCACCGACCTCAGCAATCCGGACTTCGCCAAATGGGCGGAAAGCTTCGGTGCGAAGGGCCTCGCCATCAAGACGCCGGAGGACGCGTTGCCGGCGCTGGACGCGGCGCTGGCTCATGACGGACCGGTGGTCGTCGACGTGGCCGCGTCCTTGGAACAGATTTCCGCCTTCTCCACGCTGTCCGGCCTTAAACCCAACTGACCAGAAGTCTTTCAACGCCTGGGAGTTTCCATGTCCGATCCCGTTTCAACGGAAACTCGCGGCGCGGTCGCCGTGATCATCGTCGACAGCCCGCCGGTAAACGCCCTGGGCCACGCGGTGCGGTCGGGCATTGCGGGCGCGCTTTCGGAACTCAATGACAACGGCACGGTCAAGGCCGTGGTGATCAGAGGCGGGGGCCGGTGTTTCTCGGGCGGTGCCGATATCCGCGAATTCGGCCAGCCGCCCAAGGACCCCATGCTGCGCGACGTCTGCGCCCTGATCGAGGACTTCCCCAAGCCGGTGATCGCAGCCCTTCACGGCACGGCCTTCGGCGGCGGCCTGGAAGTGCCGCTAAGCTGTCACTACCGGGTCGCCGACCGCTCGGCCAGGCTTGCCCTGCCCGAGGTCAAGCTGGGCATCGTGCCCGGCTCCGGCGGGACCCAGCGCCTGCCCCGGATCATCGGCGCCAGGCGGGCCCTGGATGTGATCCTCTCGGGCGACCCCCATGGGGCGGCGGAAGCCCGTGAGTTGGGAATTCTGGATCACCTGGTCGAGGGCGATCTGACCGCGGGCGCCATCGCCTTTGCGGAGACCCTGCTGGCAGAGGCGGCACCCCTGAAGAAGGTCCGCGACCTTCCCGTGACCGACGCGGCGCCAGAGGTTTTCGAGGCGGCGCGCAAGATATGGGACCGGCGGTCGCGCGGTTTGCTGGCACCCAATGCCTGCATCGATTGTGTCGAGATCGCGGCGACGGAGGACTTCGATACGGGCATGGCGCGGGAGCGGGAAATTTTCGTTGCCTGCCGGGATTCCGATCAGTCCAAGGCGCAACGGCATCTGTTCTTTGCCGAGCGCGAAGCCGCCAAGGTCAAGGACGTGCCGCGCGAGATCGAGAAACGGGCCGTCAACGCGGCCGCCGTCGTCGGCTGCGGCACCATGGGCGGCGGCATCGCCATGTGCTTCGCGGGTGCCGGCATTCCCGTCACCGTGCTGGAAACGACCCAAGACGCGCTGGGCGCCGGAATGGCCAAGATCGAAAAAAACTACGCGGCGAGCGTGGCCAAGGGGCGCCTGGCGCAATCGGATATGGAGGCCCGCCTGGACCTGATCTCCGGCACCATCGACTACGCGGACCTGGGCCCCGCCGACATCGTCATCGAGGCCGTGTTCGAGGACATGGACCTAAAACGAACGGTCTTCGGCGAGCTCGACCGGGTCATGAAGCCGGGGGCCATTCTGGCGACCAATACCTCCACCCTTGACGTGGACGCCATCGCCGATGCCACGTCACGACCGGGGGACGTCATCGGCACCCATTTCTTCAGCCCGGCCAACGTTATGAAGCTCATGGAAAACGTCCGCGGCCGGGCCTCCGCCCCCGATGTGATCGCAACGGTCATGGCGCTCGGCAAGCGGATCGGCAAAATTCCCGTGCTGGTCGGCAATTGCGACGGTTTCGTCGGCAACCGCATGTATCACCGCTATACCCGCCAGGCCTATTTCCTGCTCGAAGAAGGTGCCCTGCCCGGGCAGGTGGACAAGGTCTTCACCGATTTCGGCTTCGCCATGGGCCCGCTCGCCGTGGGCGACCTGGCGGGCCTCGACGTGAGCTACCGCATCCGCCAACGCCAGAAACGGGATTTGGCAGAAGGCGAGCGCTGGCCCTTGATCGCCGACCGTGTCTGCGAGGCGGGCCGCCATGGCCAGAAAACCCGGGCCGGCTGGTATAAATACGAAGACGGGTCGCGCAAACCTATCGCCGACCCGGAAGTTGAAAGGATCATCGCCGAGACCTCGGCCGAACTGGGATTCGAACGCCGCGGGATTTCCGATCAAGAGATACATGAGCGCTGCTTCTACGCGCTCATCAACGAAGGCGCCAAGATTCTGGACGAGGGCATGGCCCAGCGGGCCGGCGACATCGACACGATCTGGACCAACGGCTACGGCTTCCCCGTCGCCCGGGGCGGGCCCATGTTCCATGCGGACCACGTGGGGCCGGCCCATGTTCACGAGCGGCTCAGCCATTGGGCCGATGTTGCCTCGCCGGCCCTTGAGCCCGCGCCGCTTCTGGAAAAGCTCGCCCGTGAAGGCGGCAAGTTCGGGGATTTATAAAATGGATCGCGCGGTGATCGTCTCGACGGCACGAACGCCCATCGGCAAGGCCGTCCGGGGGGCGTTCAACAACACCCACGGCGCCACCCTGGCGGGCCATGTGATCCAGCACGCGGTTGAGCGCGCCGGCGTCGACCCGGCCGAGGTCGAGGACGTGATCCTGGGCTGCGGCATGCCCGAGGGAGCGACCGGCAAGAACATTGCCCGGCTCTCGCTGATCCGGGCCGGCTTGCCCGTCACCACCAGCGGCACCACCATCAACCGGCTCTGTGCCTCGGGACTGCAGGCCATCGCCGTCGCCGCCAATCGGGTCGTGCTGGACGGCGTGCCCGTGGCCGTCGCCGGCGGGCTTGAGAGCATCAGCCTGGTGCGTGATCGGGCCATGGGGGGCGAGATCAAGGAAGACTGGCTCCTGGAACACAAGCCGGATGTCTGGATTCCCATGATCGACACGGCGGACATCGTCGCCAAACGTTACAATGTGTCCCGCGAGACGCAGGACGCATACGCGCTGCAAAGTCAGATGCGCACGGCGGCGGCCCAGCAGGCCGGGCGCTTCGATGACGAGATCGTGCCGCTTACCTCCGTCAAGCGGGTGAAGGACCGGGAAACCGGAGAGGTTTCGGAGCACGAGGTGACCCTCGAAAAGGACGAAGGCAACCGGCCCGAAACCAATGCCGAGGGCTTGGCGGCGCTGAAGCCGGTGATGGGCGAAGACAAATTCATCACGGCGGGGAACGCGTCCCAGCTTTCTGACGGGGCGTCCGCCTGCGTCGTCATGTCCGAGCGCGAGGCCGAGCGCCGCGGACTTCAACCGCTCGGCATCTTCAAGGGCCTTGCGACGGCGGGCTGCGAGCCGGACGAAATGGGTATCGGCCCGGTGTTTGCCGTTCCCCGCTTGTTGGAACGCCAGGGTCTTTCCATGGACGACATCGATTTGTGGGAATTGAACGAGGCCTTTGCGTCGCAGGTGATCTATTGCCGGGACGAACTCGGCATTCCCGATGAGACTCTCAACGTGAACGGCGGGTCCATCGCCGTGGGCCATCCCTTCGGCATGACCGGCGCCAGATTGACGGGCCATGCCCTGATCGAAGGCCGGCGGCGTGGTGCCAAGAACGTGGTCGTCACCATGTGCATCGGCGGCGGCATGGGGGCCGCCGGACTGTTCGAGGTCATCCCCTAGCGTGTTTTGGGTTCGCGTGAAGAAGATCTCACGCACCGAGGGCTTGTTGATCGCTTCAGAATTTTCGAAAAAGAAGGAACGATTCGACTAGCTTTTTCAGACCAAAACCAATCAATGCGCCGAATCCCGCCACTTCAATTGTTGAGGCAAATTCCAGAAAATTCCAATGCCCTTCTGCGAAGCCTGCAAGGCCTCCGCAAAGGCAGAATGTCGCCACATCACCGGCTGTTCTAGCTCCGATCTTCTTTAGATCGGGTAGATCCATTTTGCCCTCTGTATTTGGTTTCTAAGGCCGCATAGGCCAGTCCGACTGATACGCATATCGTCAAAAGCTGAAATGCCACCTCGCGACCAAAGGCCGCATAAATCAGCCCAATCATTACGATCAAACCGAACGGTTGGTGCGTAATCATTGAGATAAGCCAAACGGCTACCTGACCCCACATTGATTCAAAGTGCAGCCCACCAGCGTTCGGGGGGGGGTGCCGTCTGCGGAACTTTGGTTTGGGCTCATCTTGCATCGGATAAATTCCACTATCTCCCACTCAATATAGTCAAATCTGGAGATTTTTCACGGTTTCTTGACGCTTCCCTATCTCTGCGCTTGCGCGGATATTCCCCCGTCGCCGGCGATGATCAGCTCATCCGGCTGGACCGCGACCCATTGCGACATGTCGTCATCCAAGGGCTCCGAGAGGATGATCACGGCGGTTTCCGTGTCCATCCGCAGGCCCAAGGCGTTCTGCGGTTTGGCGCCGATGCCGTAATACAAGCTTGGCGCCTCGCCCGTGGACGCATGGCGGTAGGCCCAGATGCTGGCCCCGTCGGACATCGCCACGGTCATGGTGAATGGCTCGCCGACGCCATGGTCCTGCTGTGCGTCCTCGATCACCTCGATGGTTTTCACCAGTGCCGCGTCGGGGTCTTGCTCCAGGCCGTGGGTCAGGAGCAGGTAGAAGAACAGTTCGCTGTCCGTGGTGCCCAGGATCTCCGGGAAAAGGTCCGGCCGGACGGCGAGCGCCAGGTCGCGGCGCACGGTTTCGAACCCGCCGATGGCGCCGTTGTGCATGAACAGCCATTTGCCTTGGCGGAAGGGATGGCAGTTGGCGCGGCTGATGGCCGTGCCCGTGGCGGCCCGCACATGGCCGAAGAACAAGGGCGAGGAGACCTGCCGGGCGATGTTGCGCAGGTTCTGATCGTTCCAGGCCGGCAGGATGTCCTTGAACACGCCGGGTTCGTCCCGGTCTCCGTACCAGCCCACCCCGAACCCGTCGGCATTCACTGAATGCAGCCCCAGCTGGGCATAGCGGCTTTGCCGGATGAGCGAGTTTTCCGGCGTTAGCAGCAGGTCCCCCATGTAAATGGCGGGTCCGGCGTAGGCGATCCAGCGACACATGGGGCTTGGCTCCTGCGGCCTGGGTTTAAGAATATTTGTTGCCGGCGGCGACCCCGCCGCCGTCCACGACGATGGTCTGGCCGGTGATGAAGCTGCCGGCGTCGGAGGCCAGCAAGACCGCCGTGCCGGCGATGTCCTCGGGCTCGCCCAGGCGGCCCAAGGGATAGGCCGCCTCGGCCCGCGCCCGGGCCTCCGGGTCTTCCCAGAGCGCGCGGGCGAAGTCGGTCTTCACCAGGCCGGGGGCGATGGCGTTGGCGCGGATGTTCCTGGGCCCCCATTCGATGGCCAGGTTGCGGGCGAGCTGCATGTCGGCGGCCTTGGAAACCGCGTAGGCCCCCAGGTTCCGCGAGCCCTTGAACCCGCCCACGGAGGAAATCAGGATCGCCGAGCCGCCGCCCCGGTCCGCCATGCCGGGCAGGACCAGATTACAGAGCTTCAAGACATTGGTGACGTTGACCTGCATGACCTTGTCCCAGGCGCCGTCGTCGATTTCCGCCATCGGGCCGTAGTGGGGGTTGACGGCGGCGTTGCAGACCAGGATGTCGATCTGCCCCCAGTGTGCCCGGGTCCCATCGACGAGGGCCTGGAGCTCCTCCTTCCGGCCGATGTGGGCGGGGAT
>JANQIJ010000218.1 GCA_028282185.1 Rhodospirillales bacterium | reverse complement strand
TCCTGCGTCAATTCGCCGGCTTGAACCGGGTCGAGGCCCTGCATGCCGATCGCGACCTCGTCGTCGGCGATGGCCTGGACCCCAAGCTCGGGCAGGCCGCAGAACTCGGCGATCTGGCGGAAAGTCAGGGCCGTGTTCTCGACCAGCCATACGGCGGTGGCCTTCGGCATCAAGGGGCGTGCCATGCGATTGTTCCCGTTTCTTGTGGATCAGGTTGCGAACGGCCGGGGACGGCGTCCCGGCGAAAGCCGGTCCGATCAGCGGACCGGGCCGTAATATAGTCGCAATGCCCGGCACGTCAAACCCAGTGTTGCGAGAAGGACGATCGGGCGCCTGGGCCGATGCGCCGCCGACGGCGCCTAGCCTTGGCCGAGGTCGAAAACGATCTTGCCGATATGGACGTTGGATTCCATCAGTTCATGGGCTTCCTTGGCCTGCGCCAGGGGGAAGGTTCGAAAAATAACCGGCTTGATTCGCCCGTCTTCGATCAACGGCCAGACCGTTTCCTTGAGCGCGCGGGCGATCGCGCTCTTGCGTTCGATGGATTGGGCGCGCAGGGTCGAGCCGGTCAGAGTCAATCGCTTGAGCATCACCGGCATGAAGTTGACTTCTGCCTTGGCGCCGCGCAGGAAGGCGATCGACACCAGCCGCCCGTCCGGGGCCAGGGATTTGATGTTGCGCTGGATATAGTCGCCGCCGACCATGTCGAGAATGACATCGACGCCGCGCCCGTCGCCGAACGCCTTGGCGGCATCGACAAAGTCCTCTTCGCGGTAGTTGACCGCCCGCTCGGCGCCCAGTTCCAGACAGGCCCGGCATTTTTCGTCGCTGCCCGCCGTGGCGATCACCCGCGCGCCCAATTGGCCTGCCATCTGGATCGCCGTGGTGCCGATGCCCGAGGTCCCGCCATGGATCATCAGGCTTTCGCCGCCTTCCAAGTGCGCCCGTTGGTACAGGTTGGACCAGACGGTGAAGAAGGTTTCCGGCAGGGCCGCCGCCTCGACCATCGACAGTCCTTGCGGCAGGGGCAGGCATTGGTCGGTCGGCGCGGTTACGAATTCGCCGTAGCCACCACCGGCGACCAAGGCGCAGAGCCGATCGCCAACGGCCCAACCGGCAACGCCGTCGCCCAGTGCGGCAATCTCGCCGGCGACTTCCAGTCCGGGAATGTCGGTGGTGCCGGGCGGCGGTGCGTAGTTGCCCTGGCGCTGGATCACGTCGGGCCGGTTGACCCCGGCGGCGGCGACCCGGATCAGCACCTCGCCGGCCGACGGTTCGGGGACCGGCCGCGTGGTTTCGAGCAGTTGTTCGGGCCCGCCGGGTTCGGCGATCTCGATACAGGACATGGTTTCGGGGATGGACATGGCGGGCGCCTCTTGGCTAGCGTTTCAAAAGCTGGCAATGACCTATCGCCCGGGGACGATATTGACAAGGGGGGAGCGATGGATACGGACGATCTGGAACCGCAAAGAAAGCAGCCCGAGAAAAAGAACCTTGAGGAAATGTCGATCGAGGCGCTGGGCGAGTACATCGCGGACCTGGAGGCCGAAATCGTCCGCGTGCGCCAGGCGATCAGGCTGAAACAATCGGCCCGGTTCGACGCGGACAGCGTTTTCAAAACCTGACGCCGGCTTTAGGCCTCCTTGCGTCACGAAGGGGCCGAATCCTGGGACGGGGCGGGAACGGCCGCCCGGCGTTTTCTGCGCCTCGACGCCATGAACATCAGCCAGCCGATCGGCCCCAGGAACAGCACGATGACCAACCAACCCACGCGAGCGCTGAACGGGCAACTGCCTTGGGCGGCGGCCCCCCTTGCCGGCGCCGATGGTGCCGTCGGGCGTTTCAGGCTGGGCGTCAGCGCCACATGCAACACCGGCAGAACGAAGCCGACGATGATCACGGCCCAGGCAGCGGCAGGGGTCATGGAACTTCCTTTCGACCGGGCGGCAGCGGCCGGCGGTGGGGCGCCTGCCGCCGTTTACCAGCATTTAACCATGACGCGGGTAATCTGCAATCGGTCCGTCGGGAAAAATGCCGTGGCATTGCCCTCGGACTTTATTGCCTCCCTGAAAACTCGGCCGCTCTCTTCTTGAGGGCGGTTCTTTTTTTGAGATACCCGTTCGCGGCGGTCTCACGTCCGCAAGGAATGGTGTGGCCGGCTCGCGGGTGCTCCGCATCATCAGGGACGCGAACGTTTTCCCATCGCGCAAACCCCGTTGACCGGCGACGGCGGGGTCGCTAGGCTGTGCTCCGTCTTCAACGAAAGGCGAGTTTGACAGGTTCGAGGCAATAAAATTCTACGAATTCAAAAAAGGGCCGCCGGGTAACACCCGCGGCCCTTAATC
The DNA here is from genome assembly GCA_028282185.1 of Rhodospirillales bacterium. Taxonomy (GTDB): domain Bacteria; phylum Pseudomonadota; class Alphaproteobacteria; order Rhodospirillales; family Casp-alpha2; genus UBA1479. Next base: position 3,346 of record JANQIJ010000218.1, on the reverse strand, counting down.
ACGTCAAACTCATTTTGTCGCAAGCACCATTGATCAACGCCCGCCGATCGGAATTCACGGAAAGCCCATGACCAAGCCCCCATCCGACATGTCGAACGGCGGCGCCGACGACCCCGAAGCACCGGCCGCCGTAACCCGCCAGGATTATCCCCATTTGTTGCCGATCCAGACCCGCTGGATGGACAACGACGTCTATGGTCACGTCAACAACGTGACCTACTACAGCTACTTCGATACGGTGGTGAATTGTTACCTGATCGACCACGGCGGATTGGACATCCGGGACGGCCGGGTCGTCGGCTTCGCCGTCGAGACGGCCTGCCGCTTTTTCAAGCCGGTGGCCTATCCGGACAAATTGGAAGCGGGTCTGCGGGTCGGGAAACTGGGCAATTCCTCGGTCCTCTACGAGATCGCGATTTTCAAGGACGGCGAGGCCGAAGCCGCGGCCGCGGGTCATTTCGTCCATGTCTTCGTTGATCGCGAAAGCGACCGGCCGACGCCGATCCCGGTCCCGATCCGCCAGGCTTTGGAACCCCTGGCGGTGGTCCGGCCTGTCCGGGCGGCGTGACGCGCATGGCGAGAGAACAAGCACCGGCACTGGCCGACAACCGGGACGTTCCCCTCTCGGCCTATCCCTTTCGCATCGAGATTCCGACCCGGTTCGGTGATAATGACATGCTGGGCCATGCCAACAACGTCGCCTTCAACCGATTCATCGAAACCGTGGTCACCAAGTTTCAAATGACGGAAGCCAAGGTCGACTGGGCGGTCGACCCCGTCGCGCCGGTCGCGATCGAGACTCTGTGCCGCTTTCATCGTTCGTTGAGTTTTCCCGAAACCGTGCGTGCGGGCCTGCGTGTCGCCCGTTTGGGCCGGTCCAGCGTGACCTTCCAGGTCGGCCTGTTCTCTGAAAGCGACGACCAGAGACCTGCCGCCACCGGGCATTTCATTCATGTCTATTCGGATCTGCGGGCGGAAACCTCGGCGCCCATGCCGGACGAGAAGCGCACGCTCTACGAAAAGTTCCTGTGACCCGTTCGCGCTTTCAAGGCGGAACATAAAAAGGGCGCCCCCGGTTTCCCGGAGGCGCCCCTATTTCGTTCATGGACGGATGGCCGGTTACGCGGCCTGCTTGTCGGTCAGTTGCTTGGTGGTGCCGGCAAGCTCGATCTTGCGCGGTTTCTTTTCTTCCGGAACGACACGCTCCAGATTGACGTGCAACAGGCCGTTTTCCAAGGCGCCGCTGCGGACCTGGATATGATCGTCAAGCTGGAAGCGCCGCTCGAACGCGCGGCCGGCGATCCCGCGATGGACATAGACGACGTCGTCACCGTCCTTGTCTTCTTGCTTGCCGGCGATCACCAGCGTGCCGTCGGTGACGGTCACGTCCAGGTCGCTTTCGCCGAAGCCGGCGACCGCCATGGTGATCCGATAGCTGTCGTCGTCCAGTTGTTCGATGTTGTAGGGCGGGTAGGAATTCCCGTCATCCAAACGCATGGCGCTGTCGAGCATGCGTTCAAGCCGGTCGAAGCCGATGGAGTGACGGAACAGGGGGGTAAAATCAATGGTGCGCATGACCATGTCTCCTTAACACAAGCGAGATGGTGCCCGAGCGCGTCGGTCCAACAGGGGCCGCCCTTCGGGCCGGCCGGACTGAACCCCGTGTTCGGGCGGTTCAACGGCGTCGGACCCGAAACCGGCATCCGCCGCCAAGCGTGAGATAGGCAGGTGTCAAGGCCTTTGCAAGCCCCTTTGTGTTGCTTGCAGGCCGGCCGAAAGTGGGAAGAAAATCAGAAAGTTATGAGGGTTTGCCTAGGACGCCTTCTTGGCCCCCGACCGGTAATTGACCTCGAACAGGTTGACGTCCCCGTCGAAGCCTTTCATGGCATAGCCGCCGGCCGATGAGAAAGTATAACCCTTGCCGGTACAGATGCCCTTGACCGTTTCGGAGACGAAGATTTGGTCCGCCTGCGCCTTATCGACGATGCGCGCCGCCAGTTGCACGGTGGTTCCGAACAGGTCGTTGTCCTCGGCGATGGGTTCGCCCGCGTTGATCCCGATCTTCAACTTCAGGGGCAGGTTCGGGTTGGACGTCCTGAGTTGGATGGTTTCTTTCTGAATTTCGATCGACGCCTCGACGGCGTTGGTCGGCTGATCGAAGGAACACATCATGCCGTCGCCGGTGTGTTTGACCTCGCGCCCCTGGAAGCGGGTCAGATTCTCGCGCACGATCTTGTTGTGGGCGCGGACGACTTCCTGCGCGCCGGCGTCGCCCAACTGTTGGGTCAGGGCCGTCGACCCGGCGATGTCCGTGAACATTACGGCGACGACGCGGGCCTGTTCCTGCTTGGGCTTCGGCTTGTTCCAGTCCTCCAGCGCCTGTTTCAGATGCTGCGGACCCGATACATTGTCGGCGACATGCGACGCCATGGCGTTGCGTCCAGCCTGGAACATGCTCATGTAGCGCGCGTCTTGCAGAAGGTACTCTTCATAGCGGTCGGCGAAGGACGCGGCATGGGACTTCTTGAAGCCCATGACCTGGACGCTGTCGGCCAGAATGCGGGCCCGCGTGCGGCCGTCCATGTCGCGCTTTTGCGACAGGGCCTCGCAGGCGCCGGCAAGGAACAGGTTGATCCCGAACTTGGTGAAGTTGTCCAGCTTCTTCTTGTCCTGACCGGTGACTTCCAGAAGCTGGCCCAGAAACTTCATCATGTAGGCCTTTTGTTTTTCGCCGGCGGCGTCCAGTTCCGGCGCCTGGTCCTGGCTGCCGTATTTGTCGGCTTCCAGTGTGACGCCCCGTTTCGTCTCTTCTTGTTCGGCTGCCTGGGCTGGCGGCTCCGGTTGATCGCTGTCGGCGCCGCCGTTTTCCGCTTCCTCGGCCTTGGCTTGATCGCGCCAATCGCTGACCGTGGCCTCGGCGGGGGTTTCGGATGCCGGCGCTTCCTGTGGATTTTGCAGGGCACGCGCCGCAGCGTTCAGCAGGTTGTCGACGCCGCCCGACCCCTGGGCCTCGCGGGGCGCCAACGGCTGTTTGTCCTTGTTCTTCAGGTTGATGTTCTTGAGATAGGTATAGGCCAGGGTCGATGCGGTCAGCAGGAACGACAGGACGAACACCAGGAAGATCGCGTTGGCCTCGACATTGCCGACGATCTTGTAGCCGAACAGCATCTTGCCGCCGAAGTACCAGGCGAAGGCAATTGAGAAACCGCCGGCGACCAACAGGCTGACCAGGGCCAGCATGAGCATCTTGATGATGACCTTGGACACCGTCGTCGTGATCGTGTTCCCGGACGCCTTCTTGCGACGGCCGCCGCCGTCCTCGTCATCATCGTCGTCGTCGTCGTCG
>JANQIJ010000208.1 GCA_028282185.1 Rhodospirillales bacterium | reverse complement strand
GGTGGCGATCGACACCGGGCCAACGCCGATCCCGGTTTCGTTGCGGACCCTCTTGGCGACGCCGTAGGCCGCCTGGAACAAGGTTTCCAGGACCCCGGTCGGCATCCCGCCGTCCCGTGCCTGGCGATGGCTGGCCTTGACCTGCCCCAGGACCTGGGGTTCCCCGATCACCAGACTGGCGAGAGACGCGGTGATCTCGAACAGATGGCGCACGGCGTCGCCGTCGAGCAGCAAGTTGGCTTGCGCACGGACCTCATCCGGATCGGCCGCCGCTTGTTCGGCCAACAGGGCCAGCGATTGTTCCGCCGCCTCGCCCGGGGTCGCGTGGGCGCCGATGATTTCGACCCGGTCGCAGGTCGACAACAGAACAGCTTCGGCGATACCGGCCTGGCGCAGGCGCTCCAGCACGATCGCCTGGTCGTCCTCTTCAACGAACAGCTGGTCGCGCAGACCAAGGGAACTGGTTCGGTGGTTAACCCCGGCCACGAAGGGCCGGGCGGCGGGCGCGCGGTCTTCGGGCATGGTCGTTGCTCGCTACAAATACGGGTTCAAACTGTCCACGATGCCATCCAATGGCACGTCCGTCTGGGTCCCGCTTTCCATGTCGCGGAAGGTCGCCACGCCGCGCGCCAGTTCGTCCGACCCCAGGATCAACACGGCCTTGGCATTGGCCCTGTCGGCGCGGGCCAGGCGGCGCTTCAAATTACCGGAATAGCCCATGTCGACCGCATGGCCGGCCCGGCGCAGGCCCTGAGCGACGGCCATCGCCGGATCTTGCGCCGCATCACCGAGCGGCACCAGAAAGATGGGCCGCGCCGGCGGCGGCGGCCGGCCGATCATCATCGCCAAACGTTCGACCCCGGCGGCCCAACCGATGCCGGGCGTCGGCTTACCACCCATCTGTTCCATCAGACCGTCGTAGCGACCGCCGGCCAGCACCGTGCCCTGGGCGCCCAGTCGTCCGGTCGTGAACTCGAACGCCGTATGGCTGTAATAGTCGAGCCCCCGCACCAGTCGCGGGCGAACCTCATAGGCGATATTCAGGTTGTCGAGACCCGCCAAGACCGCGTCGAAAAACGCCCGCGAGGCGTCATTCAAATGGTCTTGCAACAGGGGGGCATCGGCCATGATCGCCTGATCGCCGGCATCCTTGCTGTCGAATATCCGCAGCGGGTTCTTCTCCAACCGGGTCTGGCTGTCCTCGGACAACTTCTCGGCGAAGTCGCGCAGGTAGTCGGTCAAAGTCCGGCGATAGGCGTCTCGGCTTTCCGGATCGCCCAGGGTATTGATTTCCAGGCGCACATCCGACCCGACGCCCAGTTCTTCCAACAGATCGGCGGCCAGGGCGATGACCTCGATATCCGCCTGCACGCCCGGAACCCCAAGAACCTCGACATCGATCTGGTGGAACTGGCGCAGGCGGCCCTTCTGCGGCCGTTCGTGGCGGAACACGGGCCCGCTTGTGAACAGTTTCAACGGCGCCAGTTGGGCCAGGCCGCCCGACATGAAGGCGCGGGCGACGCCAGCGGTGAATTCAGGCCTCAGGGTGATCGAGTCGCCGCCCCGATCATCGAAGGTGTACATCTCCTTGGTCACCACGTCCGATGTCTCACCCAAGGTCCGGCGGAAGACCTCGGTGAACTCGAACACCGGCGGCGCCATTTCCTGGAAACCGTGGCGCTCGGCAAGCGTCGCAAAGGTATCGCCGACATGGCGATGCAGGCGCATGTCCTCGGCCAGAATGTCGTGGGTCCCGCGAACGGGTTGCAGCTTGGACATGCGGCGGGAACCCGCTACTCGGCGGCGTCGGCACCGGTGCCCGAGGCGGGACCAGCCGTGCCAGGCGCCTTGGCCGGGTATTTCCGGGCCACGTAGTCGTCAACGATTTCCTTGAAATCCTGGGCGATCGAACCGCCGCGCAGGGTCGCGACCTTTTCGCCGTCGACAAAGACCGGCGCCGCCGGCGCCTCGCCCGTACCCGGCAGGGATATGCCGATATCCGCATGCTTGCTTTCGCCGGGTCCGTTGACGATGCAGCCCATCACGGCAAGCGACAGGTTTTCGACGCCGTCGTATTGCTCGCGCCATTCCGGCATCTGCGTCCGCACATAGCCCTGCACCGTATCAGCCAGTTCCTGGAAAAAGGTCGAGGTCGTCCTTCCGCAGCCGGGACAGGCGGTGACCAACGGCGTGAAGGCGCGCAGCCCCATGGTCTGCAGGATCTCTTGCGCGACGATCACTTCCTTGGTGCGGTCGCCACCCGGTTCCGGCGTCAGCGACACACGGATGGTGTCGCCGATGCCCTCCTGCAGCAAAACCCCCATGGCGGCGGTCGAGGCGACAATGCCCTTCGACCCCATGCCCGCCTCGGTCAGGCCCAGGTGCAGCGCATAATCGCCGCGCCGGGCCAGTTCCCGGTAGACCGCGATCAGGCTCTGAACTTCCGAGACCTTGCAGCTCAAGACGATGCGGTCGCGGCCGAGCCCCAGTTCCTCGGCCCGATGGGCATTGCCGATGGCCGATTGGACCAGGGCTTCGCGGGTGACCTCCTCGGCCGGGCGCGGCTCTGCCAGCCGCGCGTTCTCGTCCATTAGGCGGACCACCAGGTCCTGGTCCAAGGACCCCCAGTTGACGCCGATGCGCACCGGCT
>JANQIJ010000200.1 GCA_028282185.1 Rhodospirillales bacterium | reverse complement strand
GAGGTTCTCGACAAGGCGATGTTTCCCGACCGCGACGACTTGGGGGCGCTTCGCCTGCGCTTGGTCGCGACCAAGGACCATCCGGCGGGCGACTTCCCGCTGACCGGCGCGGAGGGCAAGGGCCACCCGGCCGTGGTTCTGGATTTCGATTACTGGGCCGCGATGCCGCGCCGGCGCTGATCCACGCGGCCCCCTATCCGCCGGACGCCGCGTTCGGCCGGAACCGCACCGCGAGCAGAAGCGCCACGGCGCCGACGATCCCGGCCGCGAGCGTGATCATCAGGACCGTGTCGTAACCGCCCCAGATCCAAATGACACCCGCCAGCCCCGGCGCCAGGGCGAACAGACCAAGGAAGGGCATCGCCAACATGCCGGCGACGACGCCGTACTTCCGCCGGCCCAACAGGTCGGCGACGATTACCGGCCGGGTGATGCTCATGACGCCGTTGCCGGCCCCCTGGAACAAGACGAACAGAACCAGCAGGCCGGGCACCGCATGGGCGCCCAGCAACACCGCCGATGCCAGGGCCATGGCGATCAAGGCCGTCGCCGCGATGGTCGCCGGACTGACGTATTTTTGTACCGCCAGAACGCCCAGCCGCCCGGCCACCTGCATCGGCCCGATCATCGACGCCGCCAAGACCGCGGCCTCCCCGGTGACCCCGCGCTCGGCCAGCAAAGGCAGCATATGGGCCAGGATCGCGCCGTGGTTCAACGCCATCATGGCGAAGGCGAGGCCGAGGAACCAGAAGGTCAGGGTGCGCAGCGCGCGGACCGTCTCGCCCGTGTTGGCGGCTTCCGGTTCGGGCGGCGCCGGGTCGTCGGGTAGGGGACGCGACAGGGCATAGATCAGCAAAGGCAAGGCGACCGCGATGATGACGCCGGCAAAGACCTGGGCCGTGACCCGCCAACCGAAGGCGGCTTCGAGGCCGGCCGAGGTCGGGAACGCGACGGTCCCGGCAAAGCCGGCGACCAGGGTCACCAAAGTGATCGCCTGGCGCGCCTGCGACCCCATGGTTCGGGTCAGGATGGCGAAGCAGGGTTCATACAAACAGCCCGCCATGGCGACGCCCAAGCCGGCCCAAACGGCGTAGAACTGCCACAATTGGGTGACCTGGGAGAGCAGCACCAGCCAGCCCGCGCCCAGCAGGGCCGCGGCGATGAAAAGCGGCCGGCCGCGGCCGTGGTCGATCTGCCGCCCGGCGATGGGCGCAAGAATGGCCGAGATCAGCAGCGCCAAGGTCAAGGCCCCGGCGATTTCCGCCTTGGACCAGGCGAAATCCCGCTCCCAGGCAGGCAGCAGGGCCGGAAACAGATAATAGAACCCGGCCCAGAGCAGCGTCTCCGCCACCGCCAGCGGCCAGACAATACGTCGGAAAGAGGCCTTGGGGCCGGTCATATCGCGGACCAGCTTATAGATCGGGCGGCGGCGAATAAAGCCGCGGCGGCATCACCGGCAAAGGCATTGCCGGCGGACAAGCAAGCCGCAGCCGGCTGAAAGCCGCCGATTTCTCAAGGCCGGAGATCAAAAGCAGGGAGCAATGAACAGACAAAACGACAAGACAATAAAAAAGAGGTGTCAGGGACACAGATCCTGGGACACCTGTATCTCGCGCCGACAAGCGGCGCACCTGACACCTCTCTTGGAGCCGGCCAGGCTCCACGCTTTCGCCAAACGCCGATCCGCCAATGGAACCTTCCCCCGTGGCCGCACCCTGGGCAGAGATCGAACCCCGGGATGACGGTTCACCGATTAGCCCCGACGGACGCACGCGCCCGGCAGTACGAATCGAAGGCGGGATGCCGGACTGCGGCTGAAACCGGCCTCATTCCCTCCCAGTCGACGCGGTTGCCCACGTCTCCCTTTTGGGCGGTTCCCACCGGACGGCGGAAACCGTAACGGCGCCCTTTGAAGCGCGCCCCAATCATGGTCTTCCGGGTCGCCGACCAGCAACGCGGAAACGTGGGGATTAGCGGCGAAAGTTGTGCATAAGTCCAGCGTCTTCCCACATTCAATCCACATGTTGCCCACAGTCCGTTCGGGACAGGAGGGATAACCCACTGGAGCGCCGGAGGAAAGTGCCATAGGCATGAAAATCGGCGCCAAAGGACTGATTTCGGTCCTCTGGCACTGAAAATGCTCCGCCACACGCCCCGTTTCGTCCGCCCAAGCACAACGGCACGGTCTCGTTCAGAAGCGCCGAAACACCCGCAATAACAAATCTTGATTTAGTAGAATTTTTCTAAGTTGCAGACAGGCGTCCAACCCGCCTGCCCAAGGGCCGCGTCCAAATTCCTGAGCCTGCAACCGCGAGGAATTACATTGGGATGCCAAATAATGTATGCCATAACGCGCGAAATTTCAGATACTTCCGGCGATGATCAGAGGTTTGCGCAATTGCGAAATAGACGTTACGTTTGCGCAAATAAATATCCCGCCCCCTTCTACAAGAGGCACCCCATGGCACGTCGCGCGCGACCCCTGTCGCCCCACCTGCAGGTCTACCGGCCGCAACTCACCTCGGTTCTTTCGATCACCCACCGCGCCACCGGCGTCGCGCTTGCCGGCGGCGCCCTGGTCCTGACCTATTGGCTGACCTCGGCGACCTACGGCGCGGACGCCTTCGCCACGGCCCAGGGCGTGATCGGATCCTGGTTCGGCCACCTGGTTCTTTGGGGCGTCGTGTTCTCGCTGTTCTACCACCTGGCCAACGGCGTCCGCCACCTGATGTGGGACACAGGCAAGGGCTTCGACCTGCCGAGCGTGCGGCGCACCGGCATGATGGTGATCCTCTTCACCCTGGCCCTGACCGCCATTACCCTGGCGCTCGGCTATCGGCAGTTGGGGGGCTAGATCATGGAAATGCGATCCCCCCTAAGCCGCGTCCGCGGCCTCGGCGCCGCCGGCGAAGGTGTCGCCCATTGGTGGGCCCAGCGGGTTACCGGCATCGCCCTGGTGCCGCTAACGCTCTGGTTTGTCTATCAGGTCACGCAGCTGCTGGGCGCCGATTTAGCGGCGATGCAGGCCTGGGTCGCGACCGGACAGAACGGGGTGCTGTTAATTTTGTTGATCATCGCCGGCTTCCACCACGCCCAGTTGGGCCTGCAGGTGGTGATCGAGGACTACGTCCATGGGGAGGGGACGAAGACGGTGTCGCTGATCCTGGTGAAGCTCGCCGCCGTATTCCTGGGCGCGTTGAACATCTTCGCCGTACTCAAGCTGACTTTCGGGAGCTGACCGAACCATGGCAAAGGCCTACGAACTGATCGATCACAAATACGACGTTGCCGTCTTGAGGCCCGCCGCCGCCATGCCGAGCGTCGCGCGCAGGCCGGCGCCCCCCGCACCCAACCCGACAACGTC
>JANQIJ010000183.1 GCA_028282185.1 Rhodospirillales bacterium | reverse complement strand
GATCGTCCGCCGCATGGCGCAGGAACTCCTCGTCCCGCCGGGCTTGGGTCAACGCATCGGCGGCCGAAGCCCGCGCCGCCGCCGCCGCCTGCCAGGCGTTCCAAGCCGCTCGGCAACCGTCCGTGGCGTCGCCATGTCCACCGAAGGCGTCGAGCAAGTTGCGATGCGCCTTCGGGTCCAGCAGGCGATGGTTGTCGAATTGACCATGGATCTCGACAAGGCATTCGCCGATCCGGCGCAGCAGACCGACGCTGACCGGTTCATCGTTAACGAAGGCCCGGGACCGGCCGTCGGCGTTCAAGGTCCGCCGCAGGATGATTTGGTCCGCCGCTTCACCGCTGCCGCCGGCGGGCAAATCGAGATCTTTCAACGCCTCCAATATCGGCACATTCGCGCCGATCTCGAAGACCGCCGTCACAGTCGCCGGGCCGGCACCGGCGCGAACCAGGCGTTGTTCCGCGCGAACCCCAAGCGCCAATCCCAAAGCGTCCAACAGAATGGACTTCCCGGCTCCGGTTTCGCCGGTCAAGACACAGAGTCCGGTGGGAAAATCGATCGACAAGCGATCGATCAAAACGACATCGCGGACCGTCAAGCTCGTCAGCATCCGGCTGTCCGCCCGCCTACCAGAACTTCAGGTTTTCGTACCAGGATTTGTCTTCGGCGTTCTCGGGCCGGACCTGTTCGCCGGTCAGCATCTCATAAGAATCCATGTACCACTCACTGCCCGGGAAGTTGTGGCCCAGGACCGATGCAGTCTTGCGGGCTTCTTGGGTCAGGCCCAACGCCAGATAGGCTTCCGTCAAACGGTGCAGGGCTTCCGGCACGTGGGTGGTCGTCTGGTATTGGTCGATCACGGCGCGGAACCGATTGATCGCCGCCAGATACTGGCGCTGCGTGTGATAATAGCGGCCGATTTCCATTTCCTTGCCGGCCAAGTGATCGTAGGTCAGTTCCATTTTGAACTTGGCGTCACGGGCGAACTTGCTGTTGGGGAACCGGGTCACGACCTCGTTCAGGCTCTCCAGCGCCAATTCAGTCATCCGCTGATCCCGGCTGACATCGGAGATTTGCTCATAGTAGGTCAGGCCCCGCAGATAGTAGGCATAGCCCACGTCCTTGTTGGTGGGGTGCAGTTGGATAAAGCGATCCAAGGCGGCGATCGCCTGATCGTAATTGTTGGTCTTGTAATATCCGTATGCCGCCATGATCTGCGCCTTGGTGGCCCAGACCGAATACGGGTGCTGACGTTCGACCTCTTCGAAACTCTGGGCCGCGTCAACCCAAGCACCGGCCTCCAATTGATCGACGCCGCGGTTGTAAAGCTGATCCACGGGTTCTTCGACATATTCCGGTTTTTCATCTTCAAACAGCGAACAACCGGCCAACACCAGTCCCAAAGCAAGGACCGTCGCGGCCTTGGCCGACGGACCGGCAATGTTTCGAAAGCACCGAGGAAACACAGTCATCAACTTTCCATGACAGGCGAATAGACAAGAGGCGACTTTTGATCGGCCGCCGGGTGACCGACTTGCGACGGCCTGGCAGTCCATCGCGCGGCAAAGGTCCGAACCCGCGAAACGGTCGACCCACCCGTTCGACGACGATGAATATATCATGTCGCCAGGTGCCAGAGAAAAGCACAAATGGGGAAATTTTTAGGCGGATCGGCAGCCCTAAAGGGATCGCAACGAAGCTGTCGGCTAGACCGCTTCGGCGTGGATACCGCCGTCGACCGCGGTTCCCGTCTCGTCACCGGCCAGGACGTCGTAACACCAAGCGTCAGGATCGGCGAACAAGGCCTTCAACAGCGCGTTATTGATCGCGTGCCCAGCCTTTTCGGCGCGGTATGCGCCAATGATCTGGCGGCCGGCCAGGTAAAGATCGCCGATCGCATCCAAGGCCTTGTGGCGGACGAATTCATCGTCGTGACGCAGACCGTCCTCGTTCATCACCCGGTCGCCGTCGATGACGATGGCGTTGTCCAGCGATCCGCCCCGCGCCAATCCGGCCTGGCGCATGGCTTCGACCTCATGCAGGAAGCCGAACGTCCGGGCGTTCGCCAATTCTTTGCAAAAGGCGCCATTGACGACACCCAGGCGAAAGCTCTGGCGTCTGATTGCATTGCTCGCGAAGTCGATTTCACAATCGACCGAGAAAACCGGCGCCGGCAACAATTCCGCCCGCCCCTGGTCGGTCTCGACGGCGACCGGCTTGAGCACGCGAATTACCCGCCGGTCCATGTCTTGGTCGATGACACCGGCA
>JANQIJ010000370.1 GCA_028282185.1 Rhodospirillales bacterium | reverse complement strand
CTCGATGTTGGACAGCTTGGCATTGACCCGGTCGAGAGCATCCGAAAGCGCCTTCCTGAAGGCGGGGTCTTCCGCCGGGTCATCGCCCTCGCCAAAGTCCTTGGTCCATGACTCCATCCAATCCGGGTCCGGCACCAGCAGCGCCACCAGATGCGGCCGGCGATCGCCGTAGACCATGGCCTGGGCGATTTCCGGCTCCAGCGTGATGATGCCCTCGATCCGTTGCGGCGCGATGGTGTCGCCGCCGGAATTGACGATGATGTCCTTCTTGCGGTCGGTGATCACCAGATGGCCGTCCTCGTCCAGATGGCCGATGTCGCCGGTGTGCAGCCAGCCGTCCTTGATGACCTCGGCCGTCGCCGTTTCGTTGCGCCAATAGCCCTGCATCACCAGATCGCCCTGGACGAGGATTTCGCCATCTTCGGCGATCCTTACGTTGGTGTCCTTTAGCGGCGGGCCGACGGCATGGAGCTTGATCTTCGACGCCCGGTTGACGCTGATCACCGGCGCCGATTCCGTCTGGCCATAGCCCTGCAGGATGCGCAGGCCCAAAGCGGTAAAGTACAGGCCGACGTCCGGGTTCAACGGCGCGCCGCCGGAAACCAGGGCCTTCAGGCGGCCGCCGAAGCGGTCCTTGACCTTGGCACGGACCAGTTTGTCCAGAACTCCGTCCTGGATTTTCTCGACGAAGCCCAGGCTGTCCGGCGCCTCATAGCGCTTCTTGCCGAGCTCCAGGGTCTTGCGGAACATGGCGGCCTTGGCGCCGCCGGCCTTTTCGACGCCGCGTTCGATCCGGGCGCGCATGCTTTCGTAAAGGCGCGGCACCGCGGTCATGATCGTCGGCCGTGCCTCGGCCATGTTGTTGACCAGGTGCTCGACCCCTTCGGCGTAGAAGATCTCGGCGCCGATCGCCATCGGGAAGAACTGGCCCCCCGTGTGCTCATAGGAATGGCTCAAGGGCAGGAACGACAGGAACACCTCATGCCCCAGCCCCAGTTCGCGCAGCGCGTCGACCGCGCCGGAAACGTTGTGCAGGATCGATTTGTGGGACAGCATCACGCCCTTGGGTTTGCCGCCGGTGCCGGAGGTATAAATGATGCAGGCGGTGTCGTCCGATTGCCACCGGCCGGCCATTTCGGCGATGTCCGCGCCGCCCCCTTCGCCGTCGGCCAGGACGTCGTCCCAGGCATGGACGTCGCAGCTCAGTGATTGCCGTAGGTCGACCGGTTCCATCGTGATGACGAACTGGCAGGCATCGGCCCGATGGGCCGCGGGCAGCAACCGGTCGGCCAGGCGCGCGGTCGAAACGATGGCGCCCATGGCGTCGGAATCTTCCAGGATGTGCAGGTGGTCGGCCTCGGTGTTGGTCGTATAGGCCGGCACGGTGATTCCGCCGACGGCCATGATGGCGATGTCGGCGACCAGCCAGTTGGCCCGGTTTTCAGAAACCAGCATGACCCGGTCGCCGGGTTTGACGCCGCGGGCGATCAGGCCGCGGGCCAGGGGGACGACCCGGGCCGCGACCTCGGTCCAGGTGAGCGGCTGAAACGCCTCGCCGGGTTTTTCCCAAAGGAACGGTTGATCGCCGAGACGCTTCACCTGGTCGAAGAACAGGGCCGCCAGATTGGCCCAAAGATAGGCTTGGTCGCCCGTGTTGGACATGGAACCCCCCGGTTGTGAAGTGCTCTCTTCCCCTTTATATGCTGTCTACCTTCAAGAAAGCCAAGCGATGACAAAGCAAGCCATGAATTCTTCGAAAACCACCCAGCCCGGCGATCCCGCCGCCGCCCGGGACACGAGCGCGAACCTGCCGCGTTGGAACCTGGCCGATCTCTATCCCGGCCCGGACGACCCGGTGATCGACGCCGACCTGACCTGGGCCGCGGACCGGGCCCAGGCCTTCCAACTGGCCTATCGAGGCAAGCTGGCGGACCTCACGGGGGATGCCCTGGGCCGGGCGGTCCGCGAATACGAAGCGGTCGGCGAAAGGCTCGGTCGAATCATGAGCTATGCCCAGCTGAAGTTCGCCGAGAACATGGAAGACGGCGACGCCGCCCGGTTCCAGCAGACCATGCAGGAGAGGGCGACGGAGATTTCGACCCTGACCCTTTTCTTCACGCTTGAACTGAACCGGATCGAGGACGCGCGCCTGACCGCGCAACTGGCCGAAAGCGATGAACTGACCCGTTACAAGCCCTGGCTCGACGATCTCCGCGCGCAACGCCCGCATCAGTTGTCCGACGAATTGGAAAAGGCGCTGCACGAGAAATCGGTCACCGGCCGCGCGGCCTGGACCCGCCTGTTCGAGGAAACCACCGCGGGCCTGCGGTTTCCCTTGGATGGGCGCGAACTGACCATGTCGGAAACGCTCAATCAGCTGAGTGACGCGGACGGCGCCAAACGCAGGGCGGCGGCAGAGGCGCTGGGCGCGGTGCTGGGTGACAACGTCAAGCTGTTCGCGCTGATCACAAACACGCTGGCCAAGGACAAGGCGATTGAGGACGGTTGGCGCAGCTATGGCCGGCCGGTGTCGTCGCGCAACCTAGCCAACCAGGTCGAGGACGCTGTCGTCGACGCCCTGGTCCAGGCCGTGCGGGACAGTTTTCCCCGCCTGTCGCATCGCTATTACGCGCTGAAGGCGAAGTGGTTCGGTGTCGAGCAGCTTGACCATTGGGACCGCAACGCGCCGCTGCCCGACGATACGGACCGGACCTATTCCTGGGACGAGGCGCAAAAGACCGTGCTTGACGCCTATGGCGCCCTGGCACCGGACATGGGGCAGATCGCCGGCGATTTCTTCTCCAAGCGGTGGATCGATGCGCCGCCGATGCCGGGAAAGGATTCCGGCGCTTTTTCGCATCCCACCGTGCCTTCGGCCCATCCCTACATCCTGATGAACTTCCACGGCAAGGCGCGCGACGTCATGACCCTGGCCCACGAACTGGGCCACGGTGTGCATCAGGTGCTGGCGGCCCCGCAAGGCAGCCTTTTGGCCGATACGCCGCTGACCCTGGCCGAAACGGCCTCGGTGTTCGGTGAAACGCTGACCTTCCGGGCCATGTTGGCGGCGGAGAGCGATGCCGGACGCCGGCGCATCCTGCTGGCCGGCAAGGTCGAGGACATGATGAACACCGTGGTTCGCCAAATCGCCTTCCATATGTTCGAGACCAAGGTTCATGACGAACGGGCGGCCGGCGAGCTTTCGCCGGCGCGACTGGGCGAGATTTGGATGTCGGTCCAGGCGGAAAGCCTGGGGCCGGCTTTCCGCTTCGACGACGGCTACCGTCACTACTGGGCCTATATCCCGCATTTCGTCCATGTTCCGTTCTATGTCTACGCCTATGCCTTCGGCGACTGCCTGGTGAACTCGCTCTACGACGTGTTCCAGGGCGGTCACGAGGGGTTTCAGGCGAAGTATCTGGACATGCTGCGGGCCGGCGGCACGCTTCGGCATAAGGAGCTTTTGGCGCCCTTCGGCCTGGACGCCACGGATCCGGCTTTCTGGCAGCGGGGGCTTAGCGTGATCGAGGCGTTTGTCGACGAATTGGAACGGGGCGCCGCCTAGATGGACGGCGAGAGCGATCCCGCGACGCCTGAGGTGATCATATCCGGCCCCGCCGACGGTCGGTCGAAACACCCGCCCCTGATCTTCATCCATGGCGCCTTCGCCGGGGCCTGGACCTGGGCCGAGCACTTCCTGGGCCATTTCGCCGACCTGGGCTTTGCTTGCCAGGCGATCAACCTGCCTGGCCGCAAGGGACGGGCGGATCATCGTCGGCTGCATGATTTCGGCATTCAGGACTACACCGACGCCGTCACGGCGGTGATCGACGGCCTGCCGGTCAAGGCCGGGAAACCGGTTCTGGTCGGTCATTCCATGGGCGGTTTCGTGGCCCAGAGGGCGGCGCTTGAACGCGAGGTCGCCGGCGCCGTCTTGATGTCCTCGGTCCCGCCGACGGGCTTGGCCGGGCCGGCAGTGGCGCTGGCCATGGCGAAGCCCTTGTTGATCTGGGAGATCGCCCGGATTCAGGCGGTGGGCGAGGGAACCGCGACACTTGATACCCTGCACCAGGCGATCTTCAACGAACGCGTGCCGGCCGAGGTGACGGCCCGCTTGATGGGCCGTTTCCAGATGGAAAGCCACCGGGCGGTGATGGACATGCATGCCGTCTTGGTGCCGCCAATGGCCGGATTGCTTGGCCGGCCGGTGCTGGTTTTGGGCGCCGAGCACGATAATTTGATCCCGCCGGCCTTTGTCCATGGAACCGCTGCGTTCTTGGGTACGTATGCCTATATATTCGAGGGCATGGGCCACGCGGTCATGCTCGAACGCGACTGGCAAGACGCGGCGGAATGCATCAGCGACTGGCTGCTTGAGGTCTTTGGCTGAGCCCCCGCCCGCAAGGGATCGAAACGGAACGGCGGCAATGGCGGAAGAGCGGACTTCGGAAAAAAGTACCATGGGCGGGCGCGTCAAGCGTTATGCCCGGGTCGGTGGCACCGTGGGCGGCCTGGCCGCGCGGGTCGCCGGCAATCGGTTGTTCGGCTTCGAACTGGACAAGGGCATCCACGCGGCCGAACTGCAGGCGGCCCTGGGCGGTCTGAAAGGGCCGTTGATGAAGGTCGCGCAGATCTTGGCCACCGTTCCCGATGTCCTGCCGGAAGAATACGTCACGGAACTGCGCAAGTTGCAGACCAATGCGCCGCCCATGGGCTGGGCCTTTGTCCGCCGACGCATGGGCGCCGAGTTGGGGCCCGACTGGCAGGACCGCTACCGGGACTTCTCCCGCGACGCCGCCGCCGCCGCGTCGCTCGGCCAAGTGCACCGGGCGGTGGCTCCGGACGGCCGACCCCTGGCCTGCAAGATCCAGTATCCGGACATGGCTTCGGCGGTCGAGGCCGACCTCAAGCAGCTCAAGCTGGTGTTCTCCCTTTACCGCCAATACGACAAGGCGATCGATCCGTCGCAAATCCATCTGGAGCTTTCCGAACGTCTGCGCGAGGAACTGGATTACGCGCGCGAAGCCCGAAACATGGCGCTTTACCGCCACATGTTGGCCGACGAGGACGGGGTCCAGGTGCCGGAGGTGTTGGACGAGCTGTCGACGGACCGGCTGCTGAGCATGACCTGGCTGGACGGCGCGCCATTGATGGAGCAGTTGGAAGGTGACCTGGAGTTTCGCAACCGCATCGCCCTGAACATGTTCCGCGCCTGGTACGTGCCGTTCTATTTCTACGGCGTGATCCACGGCGATCCGCATCTGGGCAATTATTCGGTGCGGCCGGACGGCACGATCAATTTGCTCGATTTCGGCTGTATCAGGGTTTTCCGACCGGGCTTCGTCGAGGCGGTGATCGATCTGTACAAGGCGCTTCGGGACGAAGACGAGGCGCTTGCCGTTCATGCCTACGAAACCTGGGGCTTCAAAGACCTGGACCAGGAAATGATCGGCGTCTTGAACCAATGGGCCAAGTTCCTTTACGGCCCGCTCTTGAAGGATCAGGTGCAGACGATCCAGGACAATGGCGGCGTGATGTACGGCGCCGGCGTCGCCGCCAACGTGCATAAGGAATTGCGCCGCTTGGGCGGGGTCACGCCGCCCCGGGAATTCGTCCTGATGGATCGCGCGGCCATCGGCCTCGGCAGCGTGTTCACCCATTTGAATGCGGAAATCAACTGGCACCGCCAGTTCCACGATCTGATCGACGCCTTCGAGGCGGAAAAACTCGCCAAACGGCAAAAGGAAGCCCTTGAAACGGCGGGCGTGCCCCTGGCTTACTAGGGGCGCCGCCATGGCAGAAAACAGGAGACGACGCAGCATGATCACCACCACCACCGATTCCGTCGAAGGACGCCAGATCACCGCCTATCTGGGCATCGTTTCCGGCGATGCGGTCATGGGCACCAACATCTTCAAGGATTTCTTCGCCGGCATCCGCGACATCGTTGGCGGCCGCTCCGGCGCCTATGAAAAGGAATTGGCCAAGGCCAAGGAATTCGCCCTGGAAGACATGCGGACCCAGGCCCGGGAACTGGGTGCCGACGCCATCGTTTCGGTCGACCTCGACTATGAATCCATCGCGTCTGACAAGACCTGCATGCTGATGGTCAGCGCGAACGGCACGGCGGTCAAGCTGGGGTAGTCCTTCCGCCCGATATATCAATGACTTGTGCCCGTGGGACCGGGCTCGTTAAACTGCCGGGATGAGTGCGGCGGACCAGGGGGCGCGTCCTTGAGCATGACGGGCAAGAAAGGAACGGCGGGCGTCTGCCCATCCATCTGGGCAGGACGGCGGTGCGTGGCGGGGTTCGGCCGATGACCGCTCAGTCCGTGGAAAACCTGACGCCGCCGGTCCTCGATCAACGCCGCCTGGATTCCCTGACGCCCGAAGAGCGCGCCCGGGTCGACGAACTTGACGAAACCCTGCATGCCTTTTGGGGCCTCGGCCGCAACATCATCCTGGCCTGGACGCCGGTCGACCACGGCATGCGGGTATTGGTCATCCCCCATTACATCCTGGGAGAACTGGCAGGGGGCCAGACGGACGGCGAGGCGGCGGACTTGAAATTCGTCGACGAGGTCATCGCCGGCCACACCATCATCGATCCGGACGGCTTCGACGGGATCGCCAGGTATTTCGGGTTCGAGCCGCAGGTCATCGGCCTGAGTTTCACGCCTGGCCGGGACCTTTCGCTCGACCTGTTGGAGGGCGTGGTCCGCCGCTACTCCATCAGCTACATCGAAAACGGCGCCGTCGCCCTGTTCGACATCGTCGGATTTTCCCTCTATTCGCCGCTCGAGCAGGTCACGCAGTTGAACAGCCTGGCCTATTCGGTCAACGCCTCGTTCTCGAAAATGCTGGCCAAGAACCTGGACATTCAGTTCGCCCGCACGACGACCGGCGACGGGTTCTACATCTGGAACCGGGATCGCAGCGTCGAAAGCAACATCAACCTCTACCACCTGATGCATTTGATCCTGGCCGACAACGCCATCGCCCGGTCCAAGGGCAAAGCCAACACCACGCCCAGGCTTCGGGCATCGTTCCATGTCGGCGTCTACTATGAGTTCTTCCAATCCGAAGGACTGAGCCCGACGGTCTATAGCTACATCGTCGGCGACGTGACCATCGAACTGGCGCGCATGATCGACCATGCCCTGCCAGGCCAGATCCTGGTCGGCGATTTCGGCGTCGACATGCGCGAGCGCGAGACCGGTGAGGTCAAACGCTTCCGCACGTCGGAATTCATCGACCGGACGCGGCAAAGCCTCAGCAACCTGGAAGGCATGGTGCTGTCGGGGGAAAACGTGGAATCGATCCAATGCTATTTGACCGGCGACCGCATCGGCGACGGCGATTTCGGCGTTAAGCGTTACGTCCTCTCGGACAAACACGCCCGCACGCGAAAGGTCTATAATGCCAAGGTCAACATCTATCGCTCGGGCGGGAGGCCCATCTACCTCGGCTTCCAAACCAGCGATCTTGCGGACTTCCAATATGTCGAGGAGGAATTCGTCGATGTCTGAGACCGGCGATAACGGGGTGATCTTTCACATGTTCCAGCGCGCCGCCGCACCCGTGGCGCCGTTCAGCCACGCCGTCGAATGCGACGGCTGGGTGCAGTTGACGGGTCAGATGCCGACGGATCCGGACGATGCCGACGCGCCCTTGCCGGACGGCATCGAGGCGCAGACCCATCGGGTCATGCAGAACCTGGTCATCGTCTTGCAGGAACTGGGTCTGGATCTCTCCCACGTCCTGTCCTGCCGCATCTTCCTGACCCGGTTCGAACGCGACTACGCGCAAATGAACGCGGTCTACGAAACCTATTTCCCGGCTGACCGCCGCCCGGCGCGAACGACCGTCGGGGTCACGGCGCTGGCCGTCGGCGCCTTGGTCGAAATCGACATGATCGCGAAGAGATAGTTTGCCCCTCAGTCGCCGGGCGGGCGCATCCGCGCCCTTGGCTTTCGCTTTGCGCTCGCAGCGCGGCGGGCCTCATAATGGCTTTGCCCAACAAAATGGTGGAACCAGCCCGTTGCGACCTTGAAACCATGCCTGTCGCATGGCCGGTCGGTAAGTCCGCCAATGACCCAAAGTGGCCAGGCCTTGTGGGCCATGCCCCAAGGAACAGGGCACGCCTTGGGATCGTCGGCACATCACCCTATCCGCGTCACTCTATCCGCGTCGCCCGAATACCTTCCGTAAATTCCCGAGATAGGTTCATCAATTCCTCGGCTTGCGTTTGCAGGTCGCTCAACCGGGCCGACACCTTGATCGACGCTTGTCCGGTGGTGGACGCATCAGCTTTGACCGTCTCCATGTTTTTAGCGACATCTTGGGTGCCCGCGCTTGCCTCGACCACGCTTCTTGAGATTTCCGTGGTTGCTGCTGTCTGTTGCTCGGAGGCAGTCGCAACCGCCGAAATGGATTCATTAATTTGGTTGATCTTGTCGGCAATAACTTTGATCGCTTCGATAGACCCCACGGTTGCACTTCGAATTTCCGAAATCTGATCTTCGATTTCTTTCGTTGCCTGCTCGGTTCTATTGGACAAAGACTTGACTTCATTCGCCACAACGGCGAACCCCTTGCCGGCTTCCCCCGCCCGCGCGGCCTCTATCGTCGCGTTTAACGCAAGCAGGTTCGTTTGGGATGCAATATCGACAATTATCTTTGTTACCTCTCCGATATTGGCTGAGGCCTCTTCGAGTTTTGACAGCTCTTGGTTGGAACTCTCGGAAACCGCGACAGCCTCGTTGGAGAGCGTGGCGGCCCCCTGAACTTGCCTTGCAATTTCTTGAATTGACGCGTTCAACTCCTCGCTTGCCGAGGCAACGGTTTCAACGTTCGCAGAGGCTTGCTCGGTCGCAGTTGCGACCGTGACGCACTTTTCTTGCGTCGACGCGGCGATGCCGGCCAGATCATCTGCCATCTTCTTGATCTCAACGATGGTTCTTGCGGCGTTCTCGAGATTGGCGCCGACGCTCTCATCAAACCTATCGGATGATTCGGCTAACGCGGCCTCTCCTCGTCGCTTGATGTCGTCTTGGTAAACCCGCAGGACCAAGTTGATGTCCAATAAGACAACCGTGTTGATCGCCCTTAAGACTTTCTTCAAGTCTTGCGGACGTTTGCGGAAAGTATCGACCGCTGAATTAAATAGATGCTCTTGGACCAGGTTATATCCGCCCATATACCACAGAGGTCGCAACCCAATCCGGCTGTGGACCCGGGCCACAACATTCGCAGACTGTTCGTAGGCTTTGTCAAACTTACCGCTAAACAGCAGGTCCCAATGCCCCCCTTGTTTCTTTTTGAGCTCGGGTATTCGATCGCGGCTGCCAATGATTGAAGCAGTCTCGGGATTGGAAAGGGCATGTTCGTAGAATGCTTCCAGAGCGCCATCGATGCACTGTGTCAGAACAGGTCGAAACAAAGCGAGGCCCTCTTGCACTGTTTGGTCAATTCGGAAGTGTTCTCCCCGTTCGGCGAAGTCCCCCGCCCGAGAAGGCTGAACAGATCGCTCACTCGACATTTTCCGCTTCTCCAATATCTCTGATTCTGAATTTCAGGTGCTAATATCCGAACAGGCTCGCCCTGATTGTTGGCAATGCGAACCACACACAGTGTCTTGTTTTTGATGAGAGAGACCCACGACGGAGCAGTCCGCTCTTAAGAGTTCCTCCACAATCTCCAACGCACATTGGCCACGACGACCCAGAGGTATTCCCCGCAGTCGGTTACTCCTTGCCTCGGTTGGTCAATCCTGCCCTTCAATTCGTCTTCGAGATATCGATCTCTGGATTCGCGATAATCTTGTGCAAATGTTGCAACGGTATTTTTTGCACGTTGAACACCATCGCAGATGCATATGCGACAAAACAACCGCGCGCCGCCCCATCCAACGTTTCGCCCTTTCGAGTTGCCCAGGACCAATGGGAAAAGGTTGATGGCCTTTCGTTCCAGCGCCAATTGCGCTTTGAGGAATTGGGTTTCGGGCTGGTGTGATACGTAGCTTAACTTGCGTCTCATATCATGCAAGACAGTTCTCGGAATCCGAGTGCGTTTGACGTCCGGTTTTGGCCAAAAGCAGGCGTTCAAGGCCGGCCTCGGGCAGCACTTTCATGACGTTTCTGGCATGACGTTTCTGGCCCAGCTCAGGGCGAGGCCGCACGCAATGATATGTTCTTCCCCCGTCGCGATCGAACGGTCGGGCGCGGTTCTCGTGACGTTCATTTAAACTTTCGCCCGGCGCGTTCCTTGAGACGGAGGAGGCAATGAAGATTAGCTGATTTCTAAACAGCTGTATCTCAGCGGACTTGGCCGGTGGAGGTCTCACCTTGGCGGTCGATGTCCCGGCCGCCGTGTCATCAACGTCGCGGCGCCCAGATGCCTCACGGCCCCCACAGCGCCGGGTCTTGCCAGGGGAAGGGAACCAGGAGCCGGCCGCGCGGGGCCTGGGCTTTGTCGATCAGCGTTCTCGACTGCCAGGCGTCCCGCCATGCAGCGGGCAGGGGGTAGGGCGGCGCGATCGCGGTTTCCGGGGCGAAGCCCAAGCGGCCGTAATAGCCGGGATCGCCCAGGACGCAGACCACGGCGATCTGAGTGTCGCGCAGACGTTCCATGCCGGCTTCGACCAAGGCCCGGCCGATGCCCTTCCATTGATGGGCCGGGGCGACGGCGAGGGGGGCGAGCAGCGCGATCTTGTTGTCGCCGTCATCGCTGCCCTCGATCTCACAGGCCGTGAAGATGACATGGCCGGCGACCGCGCCGTCGCGGACCGCGACGAGGGAGAGCGCCGGTTGGCCGGGCTCAAGCAATGCCGCAACCACGCACAGCAGGTTTTCCTCGGGGAAGGCGGCCGGATAAAGGGCGGTCAGCGCCGACCCATCCGCCGGACCGCTTTGCCGGATGACCAACCCGCTCATCGGGCCGCGTGGTTGGGTTTACGCGCGTCGTCGTCGCCCCTTTGGCGCTTGGGCCGCGCGGTCAAAACGCCGCCACGCCGCCGTCCGAGCGGGGGTCGGCCGCCCCCTCCAACAGGCCCGACGGCCGGCGCACGATGGCGCCCGCATGGCCCATGAATTCCTCGAACGGGCCGACCACCTCGACATCGTGGCCGGCGGCCTTTAGGGCCTCCGCGACCTCGGGATCGAAGCGGTTTTCGATGCGCAGGTTGGTGGTCTCCGCACCCCAGGTCCGGCCCAACAGCCAGCGCGGCGCCGTCACCGCCTCCTGCAGGTCCTGGTCGTGCAGGACGTGGCGGGCGAAGACCATGGCCTGGGTCTGGGGCTGGCCCTCGCCGCCCATGGCGCCATAGACCATGGTCCGGCCGTCGGCCAGCAGCGCCATGGCCGGCTGGATCGTGTGGAACGGCCGGCGCCCGGGGCGCAGGCTGTTATGCGCCTTGGGGTCCAATTGGAACGAGGTCCCCCGGTTTTGCCAGGTGATGCCGGTTTCCGGCAGCACGGTGCCGGAACCGAACTCCCAATACAGGCTCTGGATCATCGACACCGCTCGGCCCTCGCCGTCGATGCAGCCGAACCAGACCGTGTCGCCGTTGGGATCCGCGTCGGGCCAAGGCGCGGCCTGGGTGCGGTCGATCTCGGCGGCCATGCGGCCCAATTCGTCCTTCATCAGGAAATCGTGCGGATCGACGGACATATAGGCCGGATCGGTGATATGGGCGTCGCGCACCCGGAACGCCTGCTTGGTTGCTTCGACCAGACCGTGCACGAAATCGAAGCTCTCGGCCTGGCCGACGCCCAGCCGCTGATAGACCGCCAGCAGAATCAAGGAGGCCAGCCCCTGGGTCGGCGGCGGCATGTTGAACACGTCGTGCGGCCCGACCTTGACGGTCAGGGCCGGCACTTCCAACGGTTTGTGGCGTTCCAGGTCGGCGCGGGTGATTGGGCTGCCGACGGTTTCCAGATCATGGGCGATGGTGTCGGCCAAGCCGCCTCGGTAAAATCCGTCCAGGCCTTCGGCTGCCAGGCGCTTGAGCGTCCCGGCCAGCGCCGGCAGCTTGAATTCCGTGCCCGCACTGGGCGCCGTCTTGCCGATGCCGCCCGGCAGGTAGAGCGTGGCAAATCCCGGCACGCCGTCCATTTCACCCTTTTTGGCCAACGTGTTGGCGGCCTGGCTGGGGCTCACGGGGAAGCCGTTTTCGGCGTAGTGGGTAGCGTCTTCCAACAGCCGTTCCAGCGGCAGGCCGCCGCCCCAGCGCCCGGAAATCCGAAGCGCCTCGGCCCAGCCCGATACGGCGCCGGCGACGGTCAGGGCGGCCAGCGGCCCGCGCGACGGGATCGCGCGGTCATGTCCTTTGCCGGCGTAGAAGGCCGCGTCGGCAGCACCCGCCGCGGCGCCGCAGGCGTCGATGCCGATGGGATGGCCGCCGGGCTCGTAAACCAGCCAGAAATTATCGCCGCCGAGCCCGTTCATATGCGGATAGACCACGGCGATGGTCGCCGCCGTGGCGACCATGGCCTCGATCGCGTTGCCGCCATCCTGCAAGACCCGGAGGCCGGCCTGGGAAGCCAGGTGATGGGGCGCGGTGACCATGCCGCGGTGGGCGGTGGGCGTGTGAAGCATGCGATTACCCTCAGTCCGTATGGCGGAAATCCGTAACGTGGTCTGGCTTTAAAGGCTAAGGTTCCCTTGTGCAAGCGGCCCTAACGGTGCATATACCCCATGATTAAGGGTTTAGGGGATTTCACCATGAAGATTGCCATTCCTAAGGAGCGCCGTTCAGGTGAGACACGAGTCGCTACGTCGCCGGCTGTGGTTCAGAAATTGATCAGGCTTGGGTTTACGGTGACCGTCGAGAAGGGCGCCGGCGCCGGCGCCAGTATCTCCGACGAGGCCTTCAAGGACGCCGGCGCGACCATCGCGGCCAGTGCCGGCACGGCTCTGAAGTCAGCCGATATCGTGATGATGGTCAATCCGCCGACGACCAGCGGGTCGGGCAACGAATTGGCGCAGATGAAGAAGGGCGCGATCCTGATCGCCCAACTGGCGGCGCTGACCTCGCCGGACGCGGTTCAGGCCTATGCCAAGGCCGGAATCACCACCTTCGCCATGGAATTGGTGCCGCGCATCTCCCGGGCGCAAAGCATGGACGTGTTGTCGTCACAGGCCAATCTGGCCGGCTATCGCGCCGTCTTGGAAGCCGCGGCCGAGTACGGCCGCGGCATTCCCATGATGATGACGGCGGCTGGCACCGTGCCGCCGGCCAAGGTGCTGGTCATGGGGGCGGGTGTCGCCGGGTTGCAGGCGATCGCCACGGCGCGGCGCCTGGGCGCGATCGTCTCGGCCACCGACGT
>JANQIJ010000368.1 GCA_028282185.1 Rhodospirillales bacterium | reverse complement strand
ACGCCCGGGGCCAATCCCGGGGGGGCACGCGAACAACCGGCTATGATGCCAAGGGCCGGGCACGCAGGGGCCCCAAGAAATCCGATCCCTTCGCCAAGTTCCGGCGAAAAAAGCGGCGCGAAAACGCGATCAAGGTCAACGGCGCCAACGTCGACTACAGGCTCAAGCTGACGGCGGCGGAGGCGACGCGCGGCGGGGTCAAGTACATCAGCATGACCAACGGCAAGCGTCTCAAGGTGACGATCCCGAAAAGCACCCGTTCGGGGCAAGTCCTACGCCTAAAGGGCCAGGGCATGCCGGGGCTGGGCGGCGGCACCGATGGTGACGCCCTGGTGACCGTCACCTTGGACCATGACGCGGACCTGCGGATCGACGGCCGTGATGTCTATACCAGCCTGGCCATTTCGCTGGACCAGGCCGTTCTGGGCGGCAAGGTCATGACGCCGACCCTGGACGGGAACGTGTCGGTGACGGTGCCCAAGAACGCCAACACCGGGCGGATTCTGCGCCTGCGCGGCAGAGGCCTGCCCGCCGACGCGGATCACCCGTCGCCGGGCGATCAGTTCGTCGTGCTCAAGGTCGTCCTGCCGGCCAAGCCGGATCCGGAACTGCGTGCCTTCGTCGAGACATGGTCGGCGACAAAAGGCCGGGCAAAGGCGTGAGGACAGCCCGCCCGTCGTGCCGGCGGGCGGGCCTCGCGCGCGACCGCCGTTACGAAACGCTTTTCAGCGGCCCGGTCAGGCCATCCGTCTCGGCCGCGCCGGCGCCTTCCAAGATTTCAGCCAACGAGACGTCCATGACCTGGCGATTGCGTTCGCGTAGGCCCGCCATCTGCTGCGCCAGATTGCCCTGCCAGCCGGCTTGATCCAGGGTCGCGTCGTCGTCGTTCACGCCAAGCCCCAGGTCGATGTAAAGTTGATGCAAGCTGGCACCGTTCAGGTCGCGGGCCAGGACCCACTGATTTCGCGACGTGCGCTCAAGATAGCCAAGATCGCGCAGTTCCTCCAGCATCGGGTCGAGCACCGCCGAAGTGGTTCGCGCACCCCGGATCAGGTCGCGCCGCCGGACCGCGCCGCCGGACCGCGCCCGGTCGTAGAGATGGGCCAGAACGGACATCGCGACCGTCAGCCGCGATGCCGAGGTCGCCGCCAGTTCCACCGGCTTGCCGCCGGCTTCGCGCCATTCCGATATCGTCGCCGCGATCTGCGCCCCCAAAAGCACCACGGACCAGGACAGGTACATCCAGATCAGGAAGATCGGCACCGCCGAGAGCGCGCCGTAGATGTTCTGGTAGGTCGGGAAATGGGTGACGTAAAAGCCGAAGCCCTTGCGCAACAGGGCGATCAGCAGGGCGGCGACGACCGCGCCGGCCAAGGCGCCCGCAAAAGCGACGGGCCGGTTGGGGATGGTGATGAAAAACATGGTCAGCAAGACGATCATGATCCCCGTCGGCAGAAGCTTGGCCATTTCCGTCCACAGGCCCGTGGTCTGATCGACGCCGAGCCATTGGGTGGCCGCGAAGAAATAGGCCGACAGGGAAAAGCTGGCGCCCAGCAGCAGCGGCCCCAGGGTGATGATCGCCCAGAAGACCAGCAGCCGGGGTCCCAGGCGGCGGGCCTGGGTGACCCGGAAAATCGTGTTCAACGCCGATTCGACCGTGCCCAGCAACAGCACCGCGGTCAGCGCCAGGGCGACGATCCCCACCGCCGACAAGGTGGTGGTGTTGCGCACGAAGCGGTCGAAGTAATCGCGCATCGATTCCGCCGCGTCGGGCAGGAAATTGGCGAACAGCATTTCCTGAAAATTGCCGCGCACACCCTCGAACACGGGAAAGGCCGCCAACATGGCGAAGGCAATGGCGGTCAAGGGCACAGCCGCCAGCAATGAGGTATAGCTGAGCGACGCCGCCATGCGGAGGCATTGATCGCCCTGAAATCGGCGCAACGCAAGGCCAAGAACCTCCCGCACCAAACGCCATCGGACGCGCAGGGCCTGCTGCAAATCGCGATCCGCCATGGCCGGCATTCTCCGCGTTGACGATCCCTGTTCCATACTATATGGCATGGGGGTTCGGGCGAAACCCATGGTTTCGCCCCAAACCGTGCCACCGCCCAACGAGCACCCGATCGATAGCCAATGCCGCGAGGGAAAAATGCCTGACCAACAGCCACTGATGGCCGGAAAACGCGGCCTCGTCATGGGCGTCGCCAACGACCGTTCCATCGCCTGGGGGATCGCCAAGGCGGCGCACGACCACGGCGCCGACCTGGGCTTCACCTTCCAGGGCGAGGCCTTGGAAAAACGGGTCCGGCCGCTGGCGGAAAGCACCGGGTCCGACTTGGTCCTGCCCTGCGACGTGACCGACATGGCCTCCGTCGACGCGGTCTTCGACGCCATCGAGAAGGCCTGGGGCCGGCTCGACTTCGTGGTCCATGCCATCGCCTATTCGGACAAGGAAGAACTCAAGGGCGGGTATATCGATACCTCGCTCGACAACTTCCTCAAGACCATGAACATTTCCTGTTATTCGTTCACCGCCATCGCCCAACGGGCGCGCAGGCTGATGACCGATGGCGGCTCCCTGATCACCCTGACCTATTTCGGCGCCGAGCGGGTGATGCCGCATTACAACGTCATGGGCGTGGCCAAGGCGGCATTGGAAACCAGCGTCCGCTACCTGGCGGAAGATCTGGGCAAGGAGAACATTCGGGTCAATGCGCTCTCCGCCGGGCCAATGAAGACGCTGGCGGCATCCGGGATCGGCGATTTCCGCTATATTCTGAAATGGAACGAATACAATTCGCCCTTGCGCCGCAACGTGACCATGGACGACGTCGGCGGCGCCGGGCTTTACCTGCTGTCGGACCTGGCGTCGGGCGTCACCGGCGAAACCCATCATGTGGACTGCGGCTACAACGTGGTCGGCATGAAGGCCGTGGACGCGCCAGATATTTCGGTGGTTTAACGTCTGCCGCCAGACGGACCCCTTGATAATGCAGGTCTTAGGGGAAGGCCGGGACCGCTGAGTCGGATGCGTTTTCGGTGTTTTAAGACGAGCCCGTTTCTTCCAGGTCCGACATGTACTTTCCGACCCCATCCAGAACCTCGTCAATAAGAACCAAGCAGCGGTCGATGAACTCATCGCTCATATAAAAGATCCAAGGGTCCCCACCGGTTCGAGACATCTTGAACCAACCGTCGGGCCATCCGGCGTCCCGAATCCGCTTTTCAAATTTCTGCCTCTCTTCCAACGGCCATTCAAAACCGTGGTGGAACATTTTGTTTCGGTATTCAAAAATGGCTTTGAGAACCGTCTTGATATCACTGGGAAAATAAGGAAAGAGGCCGATAGCATCGGATAGCTGTGCGATCCCCGACACGATGTCCTTCTCGCGTCCTCCCTTGGACAAAACGAAATGCGGGTCCCAATATTCGGCCTCCGACCTAGACCGGCGCGCATTAGGATCGCCCGTCTTCTCGTCTTTTTGCTGCTGTCGCCTCAAGCCGTCAAAAACCGACACAAACAAAGACTCGATGAAAGGTGCCAACATGCCCACCGCCGCCATGCTGTGCGCGGCATCTTGGTATACAGAACCGAGGATCGTATCGACCCATTGCCCCTCAAGGTGTGCCTGGTATTCGTCGTCTCCGCCATTTTGGCTTCGAATGTAGTCATCCAGTTCCTTAATCCGGTCAGATACCAGTTGCTCCGCTTCTTGGTGGCGACGCAGCGCCCCTCTTATGGCGATCAATTGCGCGTCAAAATCACGTTCGTCCGTCAAGAAAAGGGCGCGGTCCCGGTAACTGACCTTGAAATGGTCGAGCCAAGAATGTTCAGGCGTATGCTCCTCACCATCGATCACCTCGCATCCACCTTCTCCGCCAACCAAATCTTGATCAGCGACTGATAGGGCACGTCGCGCTTGTTGGCGGCAACCTTGATCTGTTCCAGTAAATCGACGGGCAATCTAAGGGAAATCGATTTGGACGACGGTTTCAGGTTGGCGAACCTGACCCGTTCGGCCCGGTCCCAATCCAAATAGTCGCCGGAATCATGGCTTTCCCAGAACTCCCGTTCCTCGGCTTCATTCTTGAAATCGGGAACCGTCTTACGTTTCTTGGTCATAGCGGCGGCGCTCCTTTCGATGCATGCCCCGGGCCGAGATGACCCTGATCTTCATGCCTTGTTCCCTGAGCGTAAATGTCACATGCAATGCACAGCCCAAATTCGTTATGCCGAGCGCATGAAACCGACGCTCCCGCTCGCTGTGCCGTGAATCCGCCAACAGCAACAAAGGCGTATTGAAAAATACCTGTTCCGCCTCGAACTGGCCGACGCCGTGCTTATCGACGTTCTTGCGGGCGTTTCCGTCATCCCATTGAAACCCCGTCACCAAATCGAGATCAATCATAAAAGTATATTGTCATCATATACAAAGAAATCAAATCTATTGCCATTTCCTTCACGGCACTCTTTTACGCCTCGGTAATCCCCGATGTGGTAGAAGGCTATTCTCTTTAGAGGATTACGCCGACTTAAGGGCTCTCATGTCACACAACACCTTCGGCCATCTATTCCGCTTCACCACCTTCGGCGAAAGCCACGGGCCGGCCTTGGGCTGCGTGGTCGACGGCTGCCCGCCGGGCCTGGACCTCGCGGAAGCGGACATCCAGGTGCATCTGGACCGGCGCCGGCCGGGGCAGTCGAAATACACCACCCAGCGGAAGGAACCGGACCAAGTCAAAATCATCTCCGGCGTGTTCGAGGGCGTCACCACCGGCACGCCCATCGGCCTGATGATCGAGAACCAGGACCAGCGGTCCAAGGACTATTCGGAGATCGCCCAGACGTTTCGCCCGGGCCACGCGGACTATACCTATTGGAAAAAATACGGCATTCGCGATTACCGCGGCGGCGGCCGGTCGTCCGCGCGCGAGACCGCCATGCGGGTCGCCGCCGGCGCCGTCGCCCGCAAGGTGCTGGGCCCCGGCGTGACGATCCACGCGGGTCTGGTGGCCATGGGAGACAAGGAAATCGACCGCGCCCGCATCGATTGGCGCCAAGTCGACAGCAATCCCTTCTTCTGCCCCGATCCGGTCATGGCGGAAGAATTCGCGGACGACCTGGACGCCATCCGCAAGGCGGGATCGTCGGTCGGCGCGGTGATCGAGGTCGTCGCCTCCGGCGTGCCGGCGGGCCTGGGCGCGCCCGTCTATGGCAAGCTGGACCAGGACCTGGCATCGGCCATGATGAGCATCAACGCCGTCAAGGGCGTCGAAATCGGCAACGGCTTCGAGGCGGCGCGCATCACCGGCGAGGAAAACGCCGACGAACTTCGTTCGCATGGGAACGACGTCGAGTTCCTGTCCAATAATGCCGGCGGCGTGCTGGGCGGCATCTCAACCGGCCAGGACGTGGTCTGCCGTTTTGCCGTCAAGCCCACGTCGTCGATCCTGACGCCGAGGAAGACCGTGACCCAATCCGGCGAAGACACGGAAGTCGTCACAAAAGGCCGGCATGACCCCTGCGTCGGCATCCGCGCCGTGCCCATCGGCGAGGCCATGATGGCCTGCGTCCTGGCGGATCATCTGCTGCGCCACCGGGCGCAATGCGGCTAACCCCCCACGGAGCCTTCCGTCCCCTCGCCCCTCAGTCGTCCTGAAAGACCCGGAAATGCAGGCCGCCATCTTCCATGCGGTTTTCGATCATGGCTGCGATCTTGCGGTCAATGACGAGACTCTCAGGCGCGTAGAGGCCGCATTCCCGGAGCGCCTTTCTGACATCGACGGTCTGCCCAAGGCCCGTGAGCACCACCCGGGCGCAGAGCGGTTCTCGGATCTTGCTGGCCGATACTCCCAGTTTCAGCCCGGCCAGTTGCGTCACTTGTGTCCGGGCATTGGGGTAGAGCACCGTTTGGCTGATCTCGTCCCCCGTGAGGCTGTCGAAATCGACCAGGAAAATCCGGTCGTTCAGGTAGAAGGCCATCCCCTGGTAGCGGCCCCGGACCCGCGCTTCTCGCACTTCCACCCGGGCCAGGTTCTCGATCCGCTGATAGGTCATGACCCCGTTGTCGGTCTTGAGGCGCATGAGCGACTTCAAGATCATGCCGGGGTAGGTCATGGAGTAGGAGTATTCGAAATAGTACCCTTCGTACTTCAGAAGATCGCCCCGCGACCGGCGGATCAATTGGTCCAGATAGGCCGTATAGGCATGGGGGCCGCCCACCGACGCGCCCGCGGGCCGTAGTCCCACGATTTTCTCGAAATCCCCATGGGGCATGAGGATCTCATGCTCCTCGACACCGAAGAAATCGCAGATCTTCTTGAACAAGTGGCGGGACGGCCTCGACCGGCCGCTCAGGTACTTATTGAATTGCGAGCGGTTGATGCCCAGGCGCCGGCAGACCTCGGCCACGGACTTGTAATGATCCGTCAGAAGCCTGAGATTTTTCTGAAAATCCTGGTTCATGGCAACCCCGCCGGATCTCTCCGCGACCATGAAGCCTAATCGTCCCCGCCGCCTTGGACAAGAAACATGTCGCGAATTGGCGCTTATAGAGCATCATATCGCAACATCGGGCGTCAATTCGCCAAATTGCCTCCTGCCGGTCCATGGTCCTAGTGTCAAGGTTGGCGGTTTCCTGGAGGCGGGTATTTGTCAGCCTTTGGGGAACAGGAGGGGGGGCGGCAAGCAACGCGCAAAGATCAATCCGCTGGACGCCGCTCCCGCCGAACAGAGCCTGGTATGTCTCCAACGTTCCGCCGGCCCAACCGCGCGGCCGTGCCGCCGTTGGTCGCCGCGCAGTCCGTCTTCCGTCCGCCGTTCAGGCGTCTCATGGACACAAGACGGAAGCAAGCAAATCTGGAGGGGTAAATTTTCATGGAAACCATTGAATCATTCTTCGGCGTGATCGGCGACCTGACCTGGGGCTGGGCGTTGATTCCGTTTCTCGTGGTCTTGGGCCTGTTCTTCACCATCGCGAGCGGGTTCGTTCAGTTCAAATACTTCACCCGCATGTTCCGGGTCTTGAAGGGCGACAACCAGTCCGCCGACCCCAACGCGATCACGGCCCGCGAAGCCTTGCTGCTGTCCGTCGGCGGTCGCGTCGGCGGCGGAAACATCGCGGGCGTCGCCGTCGCCATTACCTTGGGCGGACCCGGCGCCGTATTCTGGATGTGGGCCATCGCCATCGTCGGCATGGCGACCAGTCTGGTCGAATGCTCCCTGGCCCAATTGTTCAAGGAGCCGGAAAAGGACGGCACCTTCCGGGGCGGCCCGGCGCGCATGATCCTGCACGGACTGGGGTCCGACTACCGGTGGCTCGCGATCCTTTATGCGATCTCCCTGATTGCCGCATTCGGCATCGGATTCCCGGCGTTCCAAGGCAACACGGTCGCCGGCGCGGCGGCCGACAGTCTCGGCATCGACCGGATCATCACCGGCGTCCTCCTGGCGGCCGGCACCGGCTTCATCGTCTATGGCGGCATCCACCGGATCGCCAAGGCCTGCGACGTCATCGTGCCGATCATGGCCTTGGGCTATATCGCGCTGGCCCTGATCGTCATCATCACCAACCTGGACGGCATCCCCGCCGTCATCGGCACCATCATCGCCAACGCCTTCGGCTTCGAGGAAGCCGTTTCCGGCGGCATGGGGGCGGCAATCGCCCAAGGTCTCCGGCGCGGCCTGTTCTCCAACGAAGCCGGCCTGGGATCGGCACCCAACGTCGCCGCCACGGCCGACGTCCGCCATCCGATCAGTCAGGGCATCACCCAGTCGTTTTCCGTGTTCATCGACACCATCATCATTTGCTCTTGCACGGCCTTCGTCATTCTGTTGGGCGATGTCTACGTGGCGGGCGCGCAGGACATCAACGGCGTCGCGCTGACGCAGCAGTCCCTGGTTTCGCACCTGGGAAGCTGGGCGCAATACTTCCTGACCGGCGCCGTGCTGCTGTTTGCCTTCAGCTCCATCATCTACAACTACTATCTGGGCGAAAACGCGCTGACGGTGATGACCCGGAGCACCGGCGCCCTGCATGGCTTCAAGCTCATCCTGATCGGCATCGTGTTCCTGGGCGCCGTGGCGCCGGCGGCAACGTCGGTGTTCTTCTTCTCCGATCCCATGATGGGCATTCTGGCGGTCGTCAACCTGCTGGCGCTGACCATGTTGTTCCCCATCGCCAAGCGGCTGATCGCCGATTTCGCCGAACAGTTGGACGCCGGCATCAAGCGGCCGGTGCTGAATCCCGACAAGTTCGCCGACCTGGACATCAACCGGGATGCCTGGACGGGCAAGAATCCGGACGCCCAACCGGCCTCCAGGCCTCAGCCGGCCGAATAACGGCCCAACTTCCGATCGCCGCCTCCCGTCGCGGTTCCATCGGATAAGCAGAGGCGGCCCGCCAAAATGGCCGCCTCTGCCGCGTTTTTTACCAAGGAAGACAGACCATGACCGGGCGGCTTTGCATCATCTACACGGGCGGCACCTTCGGCATGCGCCGGGCCGGTGACAGTTACGTGCCCGCCCCCGACTTGGCCGCCTTGATCGCAGCCCGCCTGCCCGAACTGTCCGACCCCGCCATGCCGGCCTACGACCTTGAGGAATACGCGAAGCCCATCGAAAGCGCCAACGCCACGCCGGGGGACTGGTACCGCCTGGCCGCCGACATCCATGGCGCGCGCGACGCCCATGACGGCTTCATCGTCATTCACGGCACGGACACCCTGGCCTATACGGCCTCGGCCCTGTCGTTCCTGTTGGCGGGACTGAACAAGCCGGTTCTGGTCACCGGGTCCCAGATTCCGCTCTGCGAAGTGCGCAACGACGCGCAAGCCAACTTGCTGAGCGCCGTGCAGGCCATCGCCACCGGCCGGTTGGCCGAGGTCGCCGTCTGCTTCGGACGCCGCATCCTGCGCGGCAACCGGGCAACCAAAGTGAGCGCCACGGAACTGGACGCCTTCTTGTCCCCCAACTTCTCGGCCCTTGCCGAGATCGGCACCCATATCCGGTTCAACGAGGTCAACGGCCTGCCCGCGGTTCCGGCCATGACCGATGCCCCCATCGCCTACCGGGACGTAAACCTGGCCGTGCTCCGGCTTTATCCGGGCATGCCGGCGGCGATCATCGACGCCCTGACCGGCACCGGGATCAGAGGCTTGATCCTCCGCTGTTACGGCGTCGGCACGGCACCCACCGGCGACAGGGCGTTCCTGGATGCCCTGGACCGCGCCGACCGGGCCGGTGTGCTGACCGTCGCCGTCTCCGAATGCCTGGAAGGCCGCGTGTCCTTGGGCCGCTATGCGGCCGGTGCGCGCCTCGCCGATCGCGGTGTGATCAGCGGCCATGACATGACCACCGAGGCCGCCTTCACCAAGATGCATGTCCTCTTCGCCCAAGGACTGAGCCGGGAGAAAACGGCCCAAGCCATGCAGCGAAACCTGCGGGGCGAATTGACGGCGGGATGATGGCCGTGCCCCGGGCCTAGACCGATAAGGCCGCGACCCAAAAATCATCCGGCGCCGCCGCCCGCCGTTCGGCCAAGAGCGCCCCGTGCAGGCGTTCGTCCCCCGCCTTGCGCGCGGCATCGATGAGGATCAACGCGAACAGGTCGCGCTGGGCGTGGCTGCCGCCCATCATCCAGAGCTCGTAGCGGATCGGCAGGATCGCCTGCGCGGCATCGGCATACCGGCCCGTGCGATAGGCGATCAAGGCGTCGATCATGGGCAGGCCCAGGGCCTTCATGATGGGCAGGTTGGAATCTTCCGCTGTCCCTTCGTGGCGGGCCGTGAACTCGCGCATTTCATGCACCTTGTCGTCGCCGGCCGCCGCCAGGATCAGGGCATAGTGCAGGTCGATGAAGGTCAGGAGATGTTCCTCCGTGCGGCCCCGGACTTTCTCGCCCAAGGGCTGCCAGCGTTCACCGACATCCAGGCCCAGGATCTCCAGACGCTGGAGAAGCGACGCCGCATTGCACAGGTCCAAATACTCGTCGCCGTCGGCATCGAAGACATGGGCGTCATACTGGGACAACGCATCTGCCTGGCGGTCTTGCGCCAGAAACATCAGGCATTCATGCCACCAGATGTGGTTCTGAAAGTTATGGGCTTGCGTCCAATAGGGGCGCAGGCGCTCGATCCAGGCCAATCCGTCTTCCGGGCGGTTCCGCATCTCCATGACATGGGCATAGGCATGGACGGCCCAAGGGTCGTTGGGCTCCAACTCGATGGCTTCCTCGGCTGCCGCCTGGGCCACGGCGTAGTCCCCCGCCTCTTCCGATCCGAAGGCCTGCATGCCCTTGACGTAGGAATAGCCGGGCACGTCGCGGTCCCAATGGGGCAGAACGCGGTTGACGGAATCCCGCAGGTGCCGGCTTTCCCCGGCATAGAAATGGGCGAAATGGGCCAACCGGGCGGCCAGGATGTCCCTCGGATGATCGAGCAGGATATCTTCCCAGATTACCGCCGCCCCCGCCAAATCCCGCCCGGCCCAATGTTCCAACGCCCGGACATGCAGGCGCTCTCGGTCCGTCGCCCCCTCGGCCGTCTCCCGGGCCATGGCCGCCGCCTTTTCGGCCTTGGGCAACAAGCCGCCCATGGCCATGAGCATCATGAAATAGCCCTTCAGGCAATGGGCCATGACCATCTCGCCATCGGCCGCCAGCGTCGCCTTCAGAAGATCGCCCGCATCGGGCGTCATGGCCAGATAGGCCTGAACGGTCTTGTCGTAAGCGGCGGCCGCATCGGCCGTCGCGGCGGTCCGGGACAGGCCCCTGGGATCATGGAAAATCGCCATGCCCCGTTATCGCGCCTCTTTTCCGTTGGCGCAACGGCCTTGGACGCTTATATGCACGGCCAGTGAACACCTTGGGATCAGATACGACCATGAAACAGATGAGTGAAACAGAAGCCAGTCAGGTGAAGGACTGGGTCGAGGCCGGCGAAGCCGTGATCATCGATGTGCGCGAGGCGGACGAACTGGTCCAGGCCCGCATTCCCGGCGCCGTCCATATTCCCATGTCGGCCTTCAACCCGGGCGTCCTGCCCGATAGCGACGACGGCAAGAAGCTCGTCTTCGTCTGCGCCATGGGTATGCGGTCTTTGCAGGTGGGAACCTATTTGCTGCAAAACGACATGGTGGACGAGGCCTATAACCTCACCGGCGGCATTCAGGCCTGGGCCATGGCGGGCGGGGCGGTTGAGGCTGGCTGATCTTTCCTGGGTTCTTTGCGCCAAAAAGTCGATATCTACGCGTCGCATTTCATTAGAAGGCCATCAACCCTGGGTATGTGCTATAACTGCTCGTAAATTTATCATGAAGACAAGGCCTTCCTCATGAGTAGATGGCAGGAGCAATTCGACGCACATCCCATTCACCATACGCTTTCTCAGCTGAAGAGCCATACGAGTTCCAAGTTTGACGGCGAGAGCGTCGAAGAATTCACAGAACGCCGACGTATTTCGAAATGTGTCACCGCATATCAAAAAGTGCTTGCTCGGGCCGACCCTGAGTTAGTTCCACAAACACTCCTCACAAGCCTAAACAACCATCTGGTTCCACATGTGTTGAATCAGGTGAACTCATATGTTCAAAACCGAGACCTTGGCCACCTAACAAACGCAAACAATCAACTTGAAACCCAGTTGAACCAACTAGCCATCCTTGTAGGTTTTGCAAAGCGAACACCTTCTAAATCAGAAGTCAAAGCATTCGAAAAAGAAGCAGATAGATTTGCCGAATCGGTAATCGCGAAGAAGTCAGAGTTAGAAAATGAAATCGCAGATCAAAAGTCACTGATTGAGGAATTCAAGAAGAATCTTGAAGTCCTCTCATCTCAGATTGAAACAAGACGCAAGGATATTGATCAGCATTTTTCAGAATGGCAGAAGCAATTCTCGGAAACCCAAAACCAAAGGTTGGCTGAATATAGTTCTTGGAGGCAAAACATTGACGAAAAAGCCTCTAGCGATATTCGGCAAACACACAACGAACTAAACAAAAAACTAGAAGACTCTTTCGAGAGTTTTGATGCTCGGATCGAGCATCTCATTGAAGACGCCGACAACAAACACCAAAGAATTCTTGAGTTATATCAATTGTCTGCAGGCGATAGCGTGAGTGGCGCTTACTTCAACAATGCAGATGAAGAAAAAGCACAGGCTGATCGTTGGCGGGTCGTTTCAATAACGTTTTTGATAGCAACGACGGCGTGGTTATCAATCGCCTATTTCACAAACGGGAGCATGACTTCCGAACATATTATTCTCTGGCCAAAACTCCTCGCGACAATTTCGCTCGCTGGGGTGTTGCTGTGGGGTTCAGCATATTCCGCACAACAATCCACAAAACACCGAAACAATGAGAAAAGAACGCGTTGGTTTGCTCTCGAAGTAAAGGCGATTGATCCATTCATCAATGCTCTAGATCCTGCGCAACAACAAGAAATCAAAAAGCATTTAAGCGAACGAATGTTTGGACAGGCAATCAACGTAACGGACAGCGATACTAAGATTACCGATGAACATGCCGTGAGGCTCATTACGAGCCTGATCGACAAAGCAATCAAATCAAAATCTGGCGCAAATTAGAAACTCTACATTGCCCTCGGGACCCTTGATGGGGCTGGGCGAGATGCCCAGCACTTCCCAACCGCGGTCGTCCCGGATGAACGTCTCGACCGCGTCGCAGACCTGCCGGTGAACGGCGGGGTCGCGCACCACGCCCCCCTTGCCCACATGGTCGCGACCCGCCTGAAACTGCGGTTTGATCAGGGCGACCAGATGGGCGTCCGGGGCGGCCAGCGCCAGGGCCGCGGGCAGGACTTTTTCAAGCCCGATGAAACTGACGTCGCAGACGATCAGGCCGACGGGCTCGGGCACCTCCGTCGACGAGAGGTTCCTGGCATTGGTCTTTTCCAGGACCACGACCCGGTCGTCGTTTCTAAGCTTCCAATCCAACTGACCGTGGCCGACGTCGACGGCATAGACCTTGGCCGCCCCTTGCGCCAGAAGGACGTCCGTAAAGCCGCCCGTGGAAGCGCCCAGATCCAAACAAACCTGGCCCGAGGGATCGATGGCGAATTGCCCAAGGCCGTGGTCCAGTTTCACGCCGCCCCGGGAGACCCAAGGATGATCCTTGCCCTTGACCCTGATGTCCGAGGCGGCGGAGACGCCGTGGCCCGGCTTGTCCACGGGCTTGTCGTCCACCAGGACAAGGCCCGCCATGATGAGCGCCTGGGCCCGGGTGCGGTTCTCCGCCAATCCGCGGTCGACCAGTAGATGGTCCAGTCTGGTCTTACTTGGTTTCGGTTTGCTCATGGCGAGAGCCCGGTGCTCCCCGCCTGGCTCCTGTTCACACGGGTGATCAGGCCCGGGCTGGCTTGGCGCCTTGTTCCGGTTTCCGGCCCAGGGCGGCAAGCACCGTCTCGACGATATCCGGTGCGCAAAGCCCCGCCTGGGCGCATTGCAGGTGCGGTTTGTCCTGTTCCAGGAAGGCGTCGGGCATGGTCATGGCGCGGACCTTTAGACCGTTCTCCAACAGCCCTTCATTGGTCATGAATTGCAGGACATGGGCCGCGAAACCGCCGATGGCGGCCTCCTCGATGGTCACCAGGACTTCATGACGGGTGGCCAGATCGCGGATCAGGCCTTCGTCGATCGGCTTGGCGAAGCGCGCGTCGGCAACCGTCGTCGACAGGCCCTTGGCCGCCAGTTCCTCGGCCGCCTTCATGGCCTCTTCCAGGCGCGAGCCGATCGACAGGATAGCCACGGTCGAGCCTTCGCGGACGATGCGTCCCTTGCCGATTTCCAGAACCTCGCCCCGGGCCGGCAGTTCGACGCCCACGCCTTCGCCCCGGGGAAAGCGGATCGCGGACGGTCCGTCATCGATGGTGACCGCGGTCGCCGTCATATGCACCAGTTCGGCCTCGTCCGAGGGGGCCATGATAACGAAACCGGGCAAGGTGCCAAGATAGGCCAGGTCGAAGGCGCCGCAATGGGTCGAGCCGTCGGCCCCCACGTATCCGGCGCGATCCAGGGCGAACCGAACCGGCAGTCCCTGGATCGCCACGTCGTGCACGACCTGATCGTAGGCGCGCTGAAGAAACGTCGAATAAATGGCGCAGAAGGGCTTGTATCCCTCGGTCGCCA
This sequence comes from Rhodospirillales bacterium, assembly GCA_028282185.1. Classification (GTDB taxonomy): domain Bacteria; phylum Pseudomonadota; class Alphaproteobacteria; order Rhodospirillales; family Casp-alpha2; genus UBA1479. Next base: position 960 of record JANQIJ010000368.1, on the reverse strand, counting down.
TCCCAGCGGCGAAGGTCACGCCGTGCTGTTCGGCGATGCCCACGTCGAAGGAGCGTTCCGGGAACTCCTTGGAAAACTTATCGACCCCGGTGCCGCTCGGCATGGCGGCGGTGATCGCGACCACCCTGTCATCGTCCTTGGCCTCCTGGATCAGGGCCTTGGCGAAAACGGAGGTATAGCTCGGCGCATTCGGTGTCGGCTTGTGCTGCTTGCCGGTGACCATATCGAACTTGGCGACGCCATGATATTTGTCGGCGGATTCCTCCGCCGGTTTGTAGCCATGGCCTTTTTCGGTGACGATATGCAAAAGGACGGGCCCCGGCTCCTGATCGTCACGCAGGTTCTTCAGGATCGGCAGCAGGTGATCCAAGTTGTGGCCGTCCACGGGACCGACGTAATAAAAGCCCAGTTCCTCGAACAAGGTCCCGCCGGTGACCATGCCGCGGGCGTATTCGTCGACCTTGGCCGCCGCTTGCTCCAACGAGCGCGGGAACTTCTTGGAAATCTCCTTGGCGAAATGCCGCGCCGAGCGGAACGATTTCGACGAAATCAGGCGCGACAGATAAGCGGACAGAGCGCCCACCGGCGGCGCGATCGACATGTCATTGTCGTTCAGGATGACGATCAGGTTGGCGTCCATGGAGCCGGCATTGTTCATTGCCTCGTAGGCCATGCCGGCGGTCATCGCGCCGTCGCCGATCACGGCAATGACGTTCTTTTCGATGCCGGCCAGATCACTGGCCACGGCCATGCCGAGGCCGGCGGAGATGGACGTCGAGCTATGGGCCGCGCCGAAGGGATCGTAGTCGCTCTCGGTCCTTTTGGTGAATCCTGAGAGCCCGCCGCCCTGGCGCAGGGTATGCATGCGGTCGCGCCGGCCGGTCAAAATTTTGTGCGGATAACATTGATGACCAACGTCCCAAATCAGGCGGTCGTCGGGGGTGTTGAACACATGGTGGA
>JANQIJ010000156.1 GCA_028282185.1 Rhodospirillales bacterium | reverse complement strand
CGCCGGTTCCCGGTCGGCGAGCCGCTTGATGAAAATCGCTTCCACCCCCATGAAAAACGCCGCCCCCAGCGCGAACAGGCCCGCCGCCTGAAACGCCTCGGTGCCGGGCCTGAGGATCAGGCCGGCGCCCAGGATGGCCAGGGCGGCGGCCAGCAGCTTGCGCAGGCCGATATGCTCGCCCAGCATGAGGGCGGCCAGGACCATGGTCACCAGGGGGCTCAGGAAGCTGATGGCGGTGGCTTCCGCCACGGGCATGAGGGCCAAGGCGGTGAACATGCAGGTCACCCCCAACCAGCCGCAGACCGAACGCAGGAGGTGCTGGCGCCAGTCCGCGCCCTGAAAACCCGGTCTGAATTTCGGCATCAGGGCCAGCACGGCCAAGACCGTGCAGAACCCGAACAAGAACCGCCCGGCGGAAACCTGAAACCCGTGCAGTCCCGTGGCGTCCCCCCAATCGTTGCCAAGGGCCTTGGCGATCAGGGAGGTCGCCGCCACCAGGGCCCCGGCGCCGATCATCAGGGCGATGGCCCAATGGTTGTTGGCGCCGTTCGACGGGGGCCCGGCCGGTGGCTGCGCGGGGCCGCCGGTCATGGGGATTTTCCCAGCATGTCCTTGGACGCCAGCACCGCGCCGCCGACGATCAGGGCGCAGGCGGCGGCCAGGGCCCAGGTCGCCTGGCCCTCACCGAAGGCGATCAATAGAAGCGTCGAGATCAGGGGTGCTGCGTAGGCCATGGCGCCCAAAACCTGGATATGGCCGTGCTTGGTGCCATGGTCCCAGGCGAAGAACGCCGCCCCCACGGGCAGCAACCCGAGCCCCAGGACGGCGAGCCATTGGCCCGCGTCGGCGGGCCAGATCGTGGTTTCGAACGCCAGGTGGCAACAGGCGGCCAAGACCGCCGTGACGGCGCAGAACCCGCCCACCGTATCCGTCGGCACGCTGGCGAACCGCCGGTTCAAGACCGAATAGCCGGACCAGGTGAGCGCGCAGAGGACAGCGAGCCCATAGCCCAGGACAAATTCGGATTTAAAACCATCCAGGCCCGCGCCACCGGTGATCAGCAGAACCGCGCCGATCAGGCCCGCCACGGCCCCCGCCAGGTGAAACCAGCGCAGCCGCTCACCGGGCAACAGCGCCGAGAACAGAACGATCAGCAAGGGCCAAAGATAGGCGATCAGGCCGGCCTCCACGGGGGGCGCGTTTCTGAGCGCGCCGAAATAGAAGAAGTGGAAGCCGAACAGGCCGGTGACGCCCAGGGCCCAGGCGCCCACGGGCTGGCGCAGATGGGCGAGCGGATTTTCCCGGCGGATCAGCCATTTGAGGGCGCACAGCGCCGCCGCGATGGCAAAGGCGAGGGCGACCAGCTGAAACGGCGGGACCCGGCCGGTCCAGGTGGTCAGGAGCGCCAGGGTCCCCCACATGAGAACCGCCGTGGCACCGACCAGGGTCGCCCGTGTCTGCGTGGCGCGGGTCCTGCCGCCCCCGGTCTGATCCGGCCCGAACCCGTCCGCCGCCGTCACTTGGGAAACTCGACGACCTTCAGTTCGCCGCCCGGCGCGATCACGGCCTCCGGCCGGCCGTCGCCGTCCAGGTCCTGGGCGATCACCGCCAGGTCGATGGGGCGGCTGTTGGCGATTTCCGCCAGGTCGCGGAACGTGCTACCCTTGAACGTGACGACGCGCAGGTTGGTCCGCGACCCGTCCGGCAGGATCAGGTCCGGCGTTTTGTCGCCGTTGACGTCGGCCACGGCGGCCAGGCCCAGTTCCGGCGAGCCCATGCCGTGGTTGGAGAAGCCATGCGCTTCGCCGTCTTCGACCAGACGGTCGCCGCGCCATTCGTAAAGGCGCAGCAGCACGCCCAGATGCGGCGTGACCACGGCGGCGATCTCGTTGCGGCCGTCGCCGTCGAAATCGGCAACGCCCACGGGGTTGAGCCAACGATAGGCGATGCCGATGGGTTCGGCCACGGCGGCCATGCGGAGCCCCCGGTCCGAGGTTTCGATGACGGCCAAGGCCGCGCCGGCCCGCAAATAGGCCTTGATGGCGAGGATCTCGTCGACCCCGTCGCCGTCGATATCGACGATGCGCGGATAACGGTCCTCGAAGACGGCCTCGTTGGGCAGGGTCAGGGTCTCCAGCCGGCCGTCGCCGGTGCGCAGCGCCAGGCCGCCCGCCTCGATCGCGTCGCCCAGGACGCCATGGCCGTAACGGTCCGTGGGCAGGCGATACCAGGCGGCCTGGATATTGCGCCGGCCGATGGTCACGACCTCGTCCGGCATGGGCCGGTCGTCGCCCGACGGCGGCGGCGCCAGGGGGGCCGGGCGCGGTGTTAGGGTGATTCCCTGGGCGTCCAGGCCCAGGATATGATGCTGGCCGTCTTCCGTTCTGACCGCGGCCTTGCCGGCGATCTCACCCACCCAGACCACGCCATGGGGCAGGTCGATCCCATGCACCCGCGTCTCCAGCGCCAGCGCGGGCTGGGTCGCGACAAGGCCCAGGGTGAGGCCAAGGCTGAGTGCGAAAGACAAGACGGCGCATCGAAACATGACGCGCCGTCTTAGCGAAGAATTGGCGTACTGCCAAGAACCGGAATCAAGCCATATACAGCCCGCCGTTGGCGGAAATGGTCGAGCCGGTGATGAAGCCGGCGTCGTCGGAGGCCAGGAACACCACGCAGCGGGCGATCTCCTCCGGCTCGCCGAGCCGCCCCACGGGCACCAGCGGCAGGATCTTGCTGTCGAGCACCTCCTTGGGCACCGCCAGGACCATTTCCGTGCCGATGTAGCCCGGGGTGATGGCGTTGACGGTGATGCCCTTGGACGCCGTCTCCAGCGCCAGGGCCTTGGTGAAGCCGATGTCGCCGGCCTTGGAGGCCGAATAGTTGGTCTGGCCGAACTGGCCCTTCTGGCCGTTGACAGAGGAGATGTTGATGATGCGGCCCCAGCCGGCGGCCCGCATGTCGTCGATGACGTTGCGCGACAGGTTGAACAAGCTGGACAGATTGGTGTTGATCACCGCGTCCCATTGCTCCTTGGACATCTTGTGCAGGGGCACGTCCCGGGTGATGCCGGCGTTGTTGACCAGAACCTCGATCGCGCCCACGTCCGATTTGATCTGCCCGATGGCGGCCTGGGTCGCGTCGAAATCGCCAACGTCGAATTTGTAGACCGGAATTCCGGTTTCATCCTTGAACGTGTTGGCGGCCTCGTCATTGCCGGCATAGGTGGCGGCGACGGTATAGCCCGCGTCCTTCAATGCGACGGAAATGGCCCGGCCGATGCCCCGGCTGCCGCCGGTGACCACTGCAACTCTTCCCATGGTTCCCTCCTTTTTTATGGGTCGGTATTGGGCGAGGGCGCCGGCCCGACGATTGCCCCTCCGGGCCGGCGATCCTCGTATCCCCGATCTTAGTCGCGCTCGACGCACATGGCGATGCCCATGCCGCCGCCGATGCACAACGTCGCCAGGCCCTTCTTGGCGTCGCGTTTCCGCATTTCATGCAGCAGCGTCACCAGAACCCGGTTGCCGGACGCGCCAACCGGATGCCCCAGCGCGATGGCGCCGCCGTTGACGTTGACCTTGGAGGTATCCCAACCCAGATCCTTGTTCACGGCGCAGGCCTGGGCGGCGAAGGCTTCGTTGGCTTCCACCAGGTCCAGGTCTTCGTGGGTCCAGCCGGCCTTCTCCAGGGCCGAGCGGCTGGCCGGGATCGGACCCGTGCCCATGATCGCCGGGTCGACGCCCTCGGTCGCCCAGGAGACGATCCGGGCCATCGGCGTGATGCCGCGCTTCTCGGCGTTTTCGACGCTCATCAGGACCGTCGCCGAACCGCCGTCGTTGATGCCCGACGCGCTGCCCGCGGTCACCGTGCCTTCCTTGTCGAAGGCGGTGCGCATGCCGGTCAGCGCTTCCAAGGTGGTGTCCGGCTTGGGATGTTCGTCGGCGTCGACGACCACTTCCTTGCGCCGCGACTTGATGGTCACGGGGACGATCTCGTCCTTGAACTTGCCGGCCTCGATCGCGGCCTTGGCCTTCATCTGCGACGCCAGCGCGAAGGCGTCCTGTTCCTCGCGGGTCAGCTGCCAGCGCTGGGCGACGTTTTCCGCGGTGTTGCCCATGTGATAGCCGTGGAAGGCATCGGTCAGGCCGTCCTTCAGCATGCTGTCGACCAGTTCCAGGCCGCCCATCTTGGTGCCGCCCCGCAGATGCGCCACATGCGGCGCCTGGCTCATGCTTTCCTGGCCGCCGGCGACGACGATGTCGCTGTCGCCGCATTTGATGGCCTGATAGCCGAGCGCCACCGTGCGCAGGCCCGAGCCGCAGAGCTGGTTGATGGCATAGGCGGTCTTTTCCACCGGAATGCCGGCGTTGACGGCGGCCTGGCGGGCCGGGTTCTGACCGGCGCCGGCCGACAGGATCTGGCCCATGATCACTTCGGAAACCTCTTCCGGGGCGACGCCGGCGCGCTCCAGGGCGGCGCGGATCGCCACCTCGCCCAGGTAATGGGCGGGGACGGATGACAGGCCGCCGTTGAAGGCCCCGATGGGCGTCCGCGCGGCGCTGGCGATAACGACTTCGGTCATGTTGGTTACTCCTCAAGTTTGCAACGGGTTCTGTGAAAAAGAACATGGCCTCCCCGGCGCAAAAAGCCGCGCCGCGGGATACGGACGGTCACCGCCGCAACGGGCGCGGTGGGCGATGAAAACAATTAGATGGTGCTCTTCCCGTGGGGCGTTGCAACGCGCCCCCTTCTCCCTTCGTGCTGTTATATGCTGCACCGCAACATAATACAAGGCTTGTGCCTCAGATTACTTGACCGGGGTCAACTTTCCCAATGAACAATTGGCCAGCCAGCGGGCCAGTGGGGCAAAGACGGTGTTCCCGGCGCGGCTGCCCGCGACCAGGCCGATATGGCCTGCCGCCACGGTCAGGGTTTCGGCCGACGGCAAGGCGCCGGCCAACGCTTGGCTCGAGGCCGGGGGCACGATATGGTCGCGTTCCGGGACGACGACAAGGGCCGGGCAAGTGACATCGCCGGCAAGGACAGGTCGTTCGCCGACGCGCCATTGGCCGCGGGCCGGAGTGTTCGACAGATGCCAGTCGCGGAAGCACTCGATCGCCACCGGCCCGGCGAGATCGACCCCGTCGTTGAGCCAGTCTTCGAGCGCGACGAAACGGCGGGCTTCTTCGGATGCCGGATCCAGATCGGCGAAGCGGCGAAACTTGGCGGGCGTCATGTATGGGTCCAAGCCAGTGAACATGGCTTGCAGCATGTCGACCGGCAACACGCCGAGGGTCGCGATCGTCGCCTCCAACCCCGGCTGGAGGATTTCCAAAAGTTTCATCAAATCACCGTAGGCCGCATGGAAATCCCAGGGCGCCGCCAACAATGCCAGGCCGCTGACGTCGTCAGGCCGGCGCGCGGCCAGGGCAAGGGCCAGCAATCCTCCCATGCAATAGCCGACCAGTCCGACCGGTCTGCCATAAAGGTCGCGGCAATAGGCCAGCGCGCGTTCCAGGCGCCCGGCGATGTAGTCGGTCATGTCGTAGGCCCGCTCTTCACCTTGCGGTGCGCCCCAATCGACGACCAGCGGGCGCAGACCGCGGCCGGCCATGTCGCGCAGCAGGCTTTGGTCCTCGGCCAGGTCCAGCACCCAGTAGCGGTTGACCAGCGACGGGATGACCAGGACCACCGGCGCGTCCGCGTCCTTTCCGTAGTCGAGGAGCCGGCTCGAGCCCTCGCGCCAGATTTCCGGCGGCTCCGGCGGCCGGGGCGGGCGCGGCCAGTGGCGGTATCGCCGGACGCCCTGGGTGAACTGGTCCAACCGGCGGCGGGCTTCGCTCTCGACGGCCCGGCGGAAGGCCTCAGGGTCGACGCCGGCGAGCCGTGCTTCCAGATCCCTTGCCCGGTTCGCCAGTTCCGGCCTCAAGGTCGGCAAGCCGCCGTTCGATATCGTCAAGGCGGCGAGCGAGCTGAGCCAGGTCGAAGTTTGGATCGCCATGTGCAGCGGCAGGGGGCGCGGCCCTGCCGGTGGTCTCGGATCGGTCATCGGCGGTTGATTCCTTATTTGCCATCTGGGCGGCATTGGCGGCGGCGGACATCTGCTGGGCCAAGGCGGCGAAGGCGGCGCCCGTACCGGTCATCATCTGGGTCAACTGGGCAACGGTCTGGCCGACCTTGGGATCGGCGGCCATGCCCTTCAGATGATCCTGCCAGAGGTCCAGATACTGCTGGGCCATTTGGTCGATGTCCGGCGTGTCGGCCATGGGATGTATCTCTCTCGGTTCGCGGCACTATAGCCCTCGGTTCGCGGCGCTGGAACATTTCATTGCGGCGCAGCAAAGGACAGGCTACCTTTTCGCTATGCGACATGGGCAGCATGTCGCGGGCTCGAACAACCGAACGATTCCAGGGGCAGCATGGCTGAAAAGAAACCCGCCGAGGGCGAACCCATCGTCATCAAAAAGTACGCCAACCGGCGGCTCTACAACACGGCGACGTCAAGTTACGTGACCTTGGACTACCTGTCGCAGATGGTGAAGGACGGCCAGGAATTCGTCGTCAACGATGCGAAATCGGGCGAAGACATCACCCGCCAAGTGTTGACCCACATCATCGTCGAAGAGGAAAGCAAGGGCCAAAACCTGCTGCCCATCAGCTTCCTGCGCCACCTGATCAGTTTCTACGGCGACAGCTTGCAGGCCGTGGTCCCCAACTACCTTGATCACACCATGCAGTCCTTCGCCCATAACCAGGAACAGCTGCGCCAGACCATGACCGACGCCTTGGGGGGCTTCAATCCCTTCGGTCAATTGGAAGAGGTGTCGAAACAAAACATGGCCATGTTCGAGAATGCGATGAAGATGTTTTCGCCGTTCTATGCCGAACATGCGGCCCAGGGGCAGGCGACGTCCGCGGGCCGCGGCGATGGCGGCGGCGAGGCGGATATCGACGACATGCGCAGCAAGCTGGCGGAAATGCAAAAGCAGTTGGACAGCCTGACCCGGGACAAGAATTAGCCGCCGGCTCCGACCGTTCGTCGTTCCCGTTCAGCGATTGGGCCCGTTCAGCGATTGGGCCCGTTCAGCGATTGGGACGGAACCTGTAGGCGTCCAGTTCCAGGACCACGCGAAAACTCAACCAGTAACTCTTGATTTTCGCCCCGTTCTTGGCGCGTGAGGCCGATCGGGCCTGGCGGGCGAAATAATACCAGGACCCGCCGCGGATCACACGTTGGTTGCAATCGCCGTCAAGCCGCGGCCCGCCGTCGCGCGGCGCGCCCTTGTAGTGCGGCACCCAGCAGTCCGATACCCATTCGTAGGCATTGCCGTGCATGTCGAATAGGCCGAAGGGATTGGGTTCCAGTTGGCCCACGGGGGCGTTGCGGTGGCCGCTCCAGAAGGTTCCGCATTTACGGCAGTTGATGCGGCCCTCTCCGGGATCGTCGCCGAACCAAAAAGCCGTCGTCGATCCGCCGCGGGCGGCGTATTCCCATTCGGCCTCGCTTGGCAGGCGATAGGGTTTGCCCGTCTTTTTGGTCAGCCATCGGGCGTAGCCCTCGGCCATTTCGAAGTCGACATTGATCACCGGCTGGCGGCCGCGGCCCCAGTTGTGATCATGCGGGTTGTGCTTGCAGCCGCCGCCCAGGATACAGGCCTCCCATTCATCAAAGGTGATTTCGTAACGCGACATGGCGAAGGGGTTCTTGATGAACACCGGGTGGCGCGGCTGCTCGCGCTTGGTGATCTTGCTGCCCATGATGAAGCTGCCCTTGGGGATGACGACCATCTCGGGACATTCGGGACAGTCCTTGAACCCGCGGACCCGGCGGGACCGGACATCGAAATTGTCGATCGGATCGAGTTCGCGCTTGCGGCGTTCCAATTCTTCCTTGGAAACCTGGGCAAGTTCGACGGCGGTTTCCCCGGCCTGGGCCGTTTCACCGATGCTGACCGCATCCAAGGCGAAGGCCAAAACCAAGGCCGGGGTCAGGCCCCGGATGGTTTTGTTGATCCGTCCTTGCCAACGTCGGATTCGATGCATGGGCGTCGCCTGGCGATTCCTGTAGCGTGACAGGATAGAACCTTCCGGACGGGCACTCTAGTCCGACGATCCGGGCTTGAGCCGCTGGACCGCCCAGGCCGCGGCCGCGGCGACCAGCGGGCTTGCGTCTTCCGTCAGGCGTTTCGCCACCGGCGCCAACGCGGGGTCGGCCGAATTGCCGATGGCGATCGCCACGTTGCGCACGAAACGGTCGCGCCCGGTGCGCTTGATCGGCGAGCCGGCGAAGCGACGGCGGAACGCCGCATCGTCCAGGCCAGCCAGTTCCACCAGCGCAGGCAGCGCGGTTTCGGGACGGCCGTGAAACGCGACTTCCGGAGTTCGTTCGGCGAACTTGTTCCAGGGGCAGACCGCCAAACAGTCGTCGCAACCGTAGATCCGATTTCCCATGCGCGCCATCAATGCCGGATCGATGGCGTCTTTGTGCTCGATGGTCAGATAGCTGATGCATTGCCGGGCGTCCATTTCATAGGCCCGGGGCAGGGCGTCCGTCGGACAGGCGTCGAGACAGGCGGTGCAACTGCCGCAATGGTCGGTCTCGGGCCGGTCGGGCGACAGCGCGAGATCGGTCAAGATTTCGCCGAGAAACAGCCACGAGCCATGTTGGCGGGAGACCAGGTTGGTATGCTTGCCTTGCCAGCCGATCCCGGCCCGCGCCGCCAGGGGCTTTTCCATCAGCGGCGCGGTATCGACGAAGACCTTGACCGCCGGTGCCGCGGCGGGGCCTTCGCCGGCCGTCGTCGTCGGCGCCGTCGTTTCCGCGACCAACCAGCGGGCCAGCCGTTTCAGGCGCTTTTTCAAGACGTCGTGGTAGTCCTTGCCCTGGGCATAGACGCTGATCGCCGCCCGG
>JANQIJ010000154.1 GCA_028282185.1 Rhodospirillales bacterium | reverse complement strand
TCGACGTTGAGGCCTTCGGCCCGCTGGAACGTCTCGACGGCGTCGATCATCGGCCGGTCAGGGGATTCGGTCAGGCCATGGACCGGCAGGGGCATGTGGCCCAGTCGGTTGAGCGCCTTCTTGGTCTTCAGCGTATCGTCGAGGTCCATGGTATAGGCCGCGCCGATGGGCTGTTTCAGGCGAAAGGGGGTGAGCATGTTTCGGGTTTCCTTGGGTTGCGGGCGGTGACGCCGGCCGCGCGGGCCGGCTCAATGGCCGTCGTGATCAGGGGTTTCGCCATGGACGGCGGCGTCGGCCACCGCCGCCTCGGCGGCGCGGATCAGATGGGCCAGGTCGTCCGCCGCCGCCGGGGCCGCATCCTCGGCCCAGGCCAGCAGTTTCAGGCCGGCCTCAAGATGCGCCAGCGCCGCCTTGCAGGCCGCCTGATGCGCAGCGAAGCCCTTGGCATCCGTCGGGGGTGCCTGGCCCGCGAAGGACCGGTAGTCGGCCGCGGCCTTTTCAAGAAGCGCCGGCAGATCGGCCTTGACGGTTTGGCGCAAGGCCGTTCCGGGCGGACCTTGCGCGGGATCGGGGTGATCGGTCATTTGTCCGCGAAAAGGTTGATGCCCCTGCGGGCCAAACTGAACACGCCGTCCATCGTGGCGTTGCGGGAGTGGTCCAACAGGCTGCGGCGCTTGGTCGCGACATCGTCGTTGATGCCTTGAATCCGGAGGTTGTTGAGCGACCGGGCGTCGGCGATTTCCTGGTCCACCCGTTTCGCCAGGCCGGTCAGGACGCTGCCGGCGGAACCGCCGGAGGCATTGATCCCGGCGCCGGCGAAGCGGGCGCGTTGCGCCGCCTGGTCACGGCGCAGTTGCTCGCGGCGCCGCCGTTCCTCGATCGCCTGTTTCTGTTGGATGGCCTGAACTTCGCGACGGCGCTGGGCTTCGACCTGGGCGGCTTGGCTTCTGGCGGCGGCCCGTTGTTGTAGGGTGCTCGCCGCGGTGCTGGCGGCGCTGCTCAGCAGGGCAAAGGCAGTCGATGTTTCCATGATAGGGTCTCCTTGCTGGAATGGTGGGCGGGACTTGCAGTTGCTCAGCCGTTGGCGTTGACCTCTTCCGTCACGGACAGAAGGGTAAAGGGCAGGGGGGTGTCCTGTTCGATGCGCCAGAGCGGCTGGGTCGCGTCCCGGCGCCAGCCGAAGGCGCGCACCGTTCGGTCACCGGAATAGGCGATCGGCGGTTGATCCAACAGGTTGTCGCCGAATTCGCGGAACGGCAGTTGAAAGAACCCGCGCCCCGTGTTGAGCCGCAGCGCCGCCGTGTCCTTCAACCGATAGGTCGCGGCGACAAGCCGCAGGCGACCGCCCTGGTTCGAGCCCTGGCCGCCCTGGACGACCGGGGGGAGGGGTTCAACGATATGGGTGTAGCCGAGCCCGACCTTGACCTCATGGGCGGCCTCGGTGAGGGTGATCTGGCCGTCGGACACATGGGTGTCATTCCGAACATATCCGTCGGCGACGATCTTGACCGTTTCGCCTTCCAGATGGTTCAGCCCGGACCACACGGTCTTGGGCGTGACGTCCGAGAGCATCAGGCCGCAATCCACATGCAGGGCGGGGTCGAAGACTTCCAGGTAATGACTGCCGCCGCGCTCGGTCATCAAATAGATGTCGTCGCCGACGGCGCTGACCGAGCGGAAGGCGCCTTGCGTATCGTTGACGGTCCAGCCGGTGATTTCCTCGGACCGATAGACGGTCAGGGTCGCCAGGGACCCGTCGGACATGACGATATGCAGGTAGCGGCTCTTGGCGTCGTAGTCCTGATCCTTCGGGTCATTGATCACGTGTTCGGCGACGGTGGCCAGATCGCGCGCCTGATAGGCCTGTTCGATGTCGGTGAACAGGAACTCCCGAAGCTCCCGGCCCGTGCGCGGCACGAACAGGGTCGCGCCGTCCACGTTGCGCGGCGGAACGATGCGATCGACCGGCGAGCCGATCCGCGTCTGGCGACGGATTTGCACTGATTCCGGCGTCAACGGTTCGCCCGTGACCATCCATTCGGCGCCGGAGGTAAAGACCTGAAGGTGGCGGCCGGAAAACACGCCGCGGCAGGCGTTGACCTGATCCGACAGCAATGAGAACTCGATGGCCTCGTCGTCCAGGCCTTCGCCCAGGTCGAAGTTGAACAGATCCGCTGACTTCGACATCCAGATCTGGTTGGGCAGGTCGCGGGACCCGGCGATCACCGTGCGGTCTTGATGAAAGG
>JANQIJ010000093.1 GCA_028282185.1 Rhodospirillales bacterium | reverse complement strand
CCGGGCAAGGATTTGGAAGATTTCGTCACCTTCCGGGTTAAGAACCAGCTGTTCGGCATTCCCGTGTTGATGGTGCAGGACATCCTGTCGCCGGACCGGATCGCTTCGATCCCGCTGGCGCCGCCGGAAGTTCGCGGTTCCATCAACCTACGGGGGCGGATCGTCACCGTGATCGACGTGCGCGTCCGCCTTGGCCTGGAAGCCCGTGACAAGGTCGGTGAAGAAGCGATGGGCGTCACCGTCGAACAGGACAATGAACTGTATACGCTTTTAGTCGACAGCATCGGCGACGTGGTCAGCCTGTCGAACGAGATTTACGAGCGCAACCCAGCGACCCTGGACCCCATCTGGCGCGAGTTCGCCAACGGCGTCTACCGTTTGGACCAGGAACTCATGGTCGTGCTGGACGTCGACCGCCTGCTGAACATCACCGTTCGCATTTAGTTGACTTCACTTAGTGCGTGTCACGGTTAAATTGAATCGCTGAGACGCTGTTTCCGGCTCGCTGGCTAGGAAGGCCGGCCTGCCGATCTCAGTTGTTCCAATCTAAACCTGAACTGCTCTAGCAGCGATGCCGTCGCTGCGGCTTTTGCGGTGTCGGTCCTTGTTCGTCACGCGGCGGTCAGCAGACGCGCCGCGTCTTTCGCCGCGTAGGTCAAGATCGCGTCCGCGCCGGCCCGCTTGAAGGCCTGCAACGTCTCGATCAGTACCTTGTCGTAGTCCAACCAGCCGGCGTCGCCGGCGCCGCGCAGCATCGCATATTCTCCGGACACGTTGTAAACGAAGGTCGGCAGGCCGAACTCCTGTTTCACCAGGCGGACCACATCCAGATAAGGCAAGCCGGGCTTGACCATCACCATGTCGGCGCCCTCGGCGATGTCCAGCGCGACTTCGCGCAACGCTTCCTCGCTGTTCGCCGGGTTCATTTGATAGGTCTTTTTGTCGCCCTTGAGCGCGCCGGAGGAGCCGACGGCATCGCGGAACGGACCGTAGAAGCCAGAGGCGTATTTGGCCGCGTAAGACAGTACGGCGACGTCTTGGTGGCCGGCGACGTCCAAGCCGTCGCGGATCGCGCCGACGCGGCCATCCATCATGTCGGACGGCGCGATCACGTCGCAGCCCGCATCGGCCTGGACCACGGCCTGTTTGACCAGGATTTCGACAGATTCGTCGTTCAGGATTTGCCCATCTCGGACCAGGCCGTCATGACCGTCGGAATTGAACGGGTCCAGCGCGACGTCACAGATCACACCGATCTCGGGCACCGCCGCCTTGATCGCCCGCACCGCGCGACAAACCATATTGTCCGGGTTGTAGGCCTCTTCCGCGTTGGGGGTCTTCAGGGCTTCGTCTGTATAGGGGAACAAGGCGATGGCGGGAATTCCCAGATCCCTGGCCTCGACGACTTCGGCCGCCAGCAGGTCGATGCTCAGCCGGTCAACGCCGGGCATGGACGGCACCGCTTCGCGACGGTTCTCGCCGTTGATCACGAACACCGGCCAGATCAGGTCGTCGACGGAGACGGTCTTTTCAGCAACCAAGCGGCGCAACCAGGCGGTCCGGCGGATGCGGCGCAGGCGAGTCCGGGGATAGGCGGGGGCGTTGGGCATGGTCTCTTCCTTTGGTTCTCGGCCCTGAACATCCCGCGCCGCCGCCCGCAAGTCAACGTTCGCCCGGCGGCGGGTGAGACAAGGCGCCGGTGCCGGTATGGGCCGGGGTCTATGAACGTTTGGCCGGGCGTTGACCAACAGCGCGGCGCTTCGGTTCAGGCCGGCCGTCTTTACCCTGAACGGCATTTGATTTACGTTTACGTAAACGGAAACTATGAGCTGGGAGCCCTCGATTGCCCGACGCAACATCCGACCTTTCCGCGCAAACCGGTTCGCTCGATGCGCCCGCGTCCATTGGCCCTGTGCGGTTCGTCACGGCGGCAAGCCTGTTCGACGGACATGACGCCGCGATCAACATCATGCGCCGCATTCTTCAGGCCCGAGGCGCGGAAGTCATTCATTTGGGTCACAACCGGTCGGTCGACGAAGTCGTCACCGCGGCCATCGAAGAGGACGCGCATGGCATCGCCGTCAGTTCCTATCAGGGCGGCCATGTGGAGTACTTCAAGTACATGATCGATCTGTTGGCCGAGCGCGGCCGCCCGGAAATCCCGGTGTTCGCAGGCGGCGGCGGGGTCATCGTGGCCGAGGAAATCGCCGATTTGGAAGCTTACGGCGTGGCCCGGGTCTATTCGCCGGAAGACGGCCGGCAGATGGGGCTGGAAGGCATGATCGCCGACATGATTCGACGGGCGCGACGCGACCTGGCGGCGGTCCTGCCGCGCGACCTGGGCGCCCTGGTCCGGGCGCCTTACGCGGAGCTGGCGCGGATCATCACGGCGATCGAGGACGGTGTCCTGCCGGCCGATGTTCTGCAGGACCTTCGGCGGGCGGCGGCTCAGCGCGGCGCCGTGCCGGTGCTCGGCATCACCGGCACCGGCGGCGCCGGGAAGTCATCCTTGACCGATGAAATCCTACGCCGCTTTCGCATCGGATGCGACGATCCGACCATCGCCGTGATCGCGATCGATCCGACCCGGCGCAAGACCGGCGGGGCACTTCTGGGCGATCGTATCCGGATGAACGCCAACGACGGCGCCAACGTATTCTTCCGCTCGCTCGCCACCCGGGAGGCGGCAACCGAAGTGCCGACCGCGCTGGACGACATTATTTCCGCGGTGAAGGCTGCCGGGTTCGAGCTGGTTCTCGTGGAAACCCCGGGGATCGGGCAGGGCGACGCCGGGATCGTGCCGTTCTGCGATGTCTCGCTGTACGTCATGACGCCGGAATTCGGCGCGGCCAGCCAGCTTGAGAAGATCGACATGCTGGATTTCGCCGATGTCGTGGTGATCAACAAGATGGACAGAAAAGGCGCGAGCGATGCGCTCAGAGACGTTCGTAAGCAGGTTCAAAGGAACCGGGCCGCCTTCACCCAGTCGCCCGACGAAATGCCGGTTTTCGGCGCCATCGCCTCCCGCTTCGCAGACGACGGCGTGACCGCGGTTTGCCATCACCTGATTGAACTGTTCCGAGAGAAGGGGCTGGCCGAGCTCGTCAACCGCCTGCCGCCAGCCTCGGCCAAGACGTCAGAGCCCGGACAGGCCATCGTGCCGCCGGAACGGCAGCGCTACCTAGCCGAGATCGCGGCGACCGTTCGCGCCTACCATGATCACGTGACAATCCAGACCGGTTTGGTTCGCGAACATCAACAATTGACCGAAGCGAAACGGATTTTGGATGAAAAAGGAATTGAATACAAAAAGATAGAAGAAATAGCTGCGGAAAAACGAGAGAAAATTGACGAAACTTGTTGGCGTTTGATCGAAGACTGGCCGACCCTGCGCCAATCTTATGCACAAGACAGCTTATCCTTACAGATTCGTGATCAGACAGTTTCACATAACCTTGTCGTGACGACACTTTGTGGTGGCCAGCTCAGGCGTGTCTCTTTACCTAAATTCGAAGATCATGGAGAGATCCTTAAATGGCGAATGCGTGAAAACTTGCCAGGTTACTTCCCATTCACCGCCGGGGTCTTCCCCTTCAAACGGACGGAGGAAGACCCCACGCGGATGTTCGCCGGTGAGGGCGACCCGGCCCGAACGAATGCCCGATTCAAGTTTCTGTCGAAGGAGTCGCCGGCCAAGCGGTTATCAACTGCGTTCGATTCAGTGACCTTATATGGTTTTGACCCGGACGAGCGTCCGGACATCTATGGCAAGGTCGGAAATTCGGGTGTTTCCGTAGCGACCCTTGAGGATATGAAGATTCTCTACGACGGTTTCGACCTCTGCCAGCCGAATACCTCTGTCTCCATGACCATCAACGGTCCCGCGCCGACGATCCTGGCGATGTATCTGAATACAGCGATCGATCAACAGCTGGAGGCCTTCGCGGCGGCCGAGGGCCGCGCACCCTCCGACGAGGAAGCCCGGGACATCCGGGCGCGAACCCTTTCCACGGTCCGCGGTACCGTCCAAGCGGATATCCTCAAGGAGGATCAGGGGCAGAATACCTGCATCTTCTCGACCGAGTTCGCGCTCCGCATGATGGCCGACATTCAGGCTTACTTCGTCGAACATCAGGTGCGGAATTTCTATTCGGTCTCGATCTCCGGCTATCACATCGCCGAAGCCGGCGCCAATCCCATCAGCCAGCTGGCCTTCACCCTGGCCAACGGCTTTACCTTCGTCGAGGCCTATCTGGCGCGTGGCATGGACATTGACGACTTCGCGCCGAACCTGTCGTTCTTCTTCTCCAACGGCATGGAGCCGGAATACACCGTCATGGGGCGGGTCGCCCGGCGCATCTGGGCGGTCGCCCTGCGCGACCGATACGGCGCCAATGAACGGTCGCAGAAATTAAAGTACCACATCCAGACCTCGGGCCGGTCGTTGCACGCCCAGGAAATGGACTTCAACGATATCCGCACCACCCTGCAGGCCTTGATCGCGGTCTATGACAACTGCAATTCACTCCATACCAATGCCTATGACGAGGCCTTCACCACGCCCACGGAAGAAAGCCTGCGGCGGGCCATCGCCATTCAAATGATCATCAATCGGGAGTGGGGCCTGGCGAAGAACGAGAACCCGAATCAGGGCGCTTTCGTCATCGAGGAATTGACCGACTTGGTCGAGGAGGCGGTGCTCCAAGAGTTCGAGCGAATTTCCGAGCGGGGCGGGGTTTTGGGCGCCATGGAAACGGGCTATCAGCGCAGCCGCATCCAAGAGGAGTCGCTGCATTACGAAACCCTCAAACACGATGGACGGCTGCCGATCGTCGGCGTCAACACTTACCTCGCGCCGGACGGCCGAACGGTTCTGGAAACACCGCCACTGCAACGCTCGTCGGACGACGAAAAAATCATTCAAATTAAAAGATTGAGAGACTTTCATAAACGTAATCATAAAGTTTCGGAGGCGGCGCTCGCCCGGCTTCAATCGACCGCCATGTCCGGCGGAAACGTGTTCGCAGAATTGATGTCCGCGGTTCGCGTCTGCTCGCTGGGCCAGATCACCGACACCTTGTTCGACGCGGGTGGCCAGTACCGCCGCAGCATGTAGCCGCGTTGTCTGTTTCCGCTGACCGGGGCCGCGGTTTGAGGTTTTGGGTCGGATCGGGCTTCGTGGTAGATTTGCCCCTGGCCCAACCGCCGACCGGCGGTTGCGGCGATGAGCGCGGCATGAGTCAAAACGACGCATGGACCAGAACGACGACGTCTACCTTCCCGAAGTGCTGTTCGAGATGCAGCCGAACGGCCGCTTTATCCGGGTAACGGCCATCGACCCGCGCTCCGGGGTCGAGGTCGTTTCCGTCTGCGATGCGACCTATCCCATCGAGATGATCAAGCGCCTGGCGGCAAGAAAGCTCAAATTCGTCCTGCGCAAACGGCGCAGGCAATCGGCGGCTGGGCGAGCCTCCGGGCCCCGCGGCATCGTTGTCTAGAGACGATCTCGCGCCGCGTTTGTCCGACCGGCGCCGAGGGGAG
>JANQIJ010000357.1 GCA_028282185.1 Rhodospirillales bacterium | reverse complement strand
TCCGGGCGCGGCTCAGGCATCGTGGTGCTCCTTCTCCGCCACATGGACGAAAAAGTCGGGCGCGTTTTCCTGATAAGTCTCCTGAAAATCGCCGTAGGTCTTGATCCGTTGAAAGCCGACCTCCTGCATCAGGTTGCGGGTATAGGTCTTGCGCAGCGGGAACATGTTCAAGTGAAAGACGGAACCGTCGGGAAACGAATAGCGGAACCGCGCCAGGCCGTCGTCGATATGTTCCGGCTCCGCCGTCACCTTGTCACCGCAGTAGTAGTATTTGTGCTGCGTTGAAAACCCTTCATCGAGAATGCTGTCGTAGTTCCGTTGGTCGAGAACCAGCAGGCCGTCCCATTTAAGCGCCGCGTAAAACTCCGCCAGGGCCCTGCGGCGGTCCATTTCGTCATGCAGATGGGTGAAGGAATTGCCCAGGCAGATGATTGCGTCGTACTTGCCGTGGACGTCCTTGTTCAGCCACCGCCAATCGGCATGGACCGTGTGCAGCATCAGGTCTCGCCGCCGCGCGTTTTCGAACGCCTTGGTCAGCATTTCGGCGTTACCGTCGGCACTGGTCACGTCGAACCCGGCCTTCAGCAATTGGACCGAATGGAACCCCGTGCCCGTGGCGACATCCAAGACCTTCTGCTTGCCACGCGCTTTCAGAATATCGATGAAGAATTGGCCCTCGCTGTCGGCTCGGGCTTCCCAGTCGATCAATTCGTCCCATTTCTCGACGAAGGACTGAACGTATTCCTTTTGATAACGACCCGTATCCCGGGTTCTGACCGGATCGGCCCCATGGTCCTGCCCATTACGCACTTGCTCGTCCATCTTTCCCCTGGCCTCCTAACGATGCCGACGCGCGCCGCCAAGACGCGGAACGCCGACGGGCCGACGCCCACGCCGGCGTCCTGCCCACAGCACGACACCAAACGGACATTGGGGTCCGGCGACGCCGATACGGATTTGATTTTTTCTTTGGCGGTTTAAGGGACCCAGGAACGAAGGCCGGTCTTACACGGCGACTGGTCCGCAAGGCGCGTTTTCGTTGTTCTTATTCCCCACCCGCTGCGGCAATTCGCGGCACCGGATAGCGAGGGTCAAGCCCCGACGCGCCCACCGCCGGGACAGCGTGTTTTCAACGCTCGACCGGCCGTCAAGGCCGATCCACCGCCCCAGGGAGCAGCAAAAGGCTAACAGCCTTGCCGCACCAAAACAACCGGGCAGGCATGACAAACATATGACCGAAACGGCCGCGCGGCGAAAAACCGGCCGACTGAACCGGCCCCCATGGCGCCGGCATCGCGGCCGCCCTCTTGGATTGGCGGTGATAAACGACAGGGGGGGGTCGACACCGGTCAAGGAGAAGTCACCGTGCCAGGGCGACTTGCCCCACGAGGTCCCGCCAGTCTGCGGGCGTCACCAGGGCGATCAGCCTGAAACCGTGCGCCGGTCGGGGCCACCCGATCAATGACATATCCGATGGTTGTGGCGGACGGTTGTGCGACCTGATGCGAGCTTACGGGACGGAACGCGGGACGCGCCCGAAAAGAATCACAATCGCGTCACAATCTCGCCCCAATCCCAGGTCTAAATGGTCACCATAGACCTCCTCGTCTATCAGCCAGAGACCCCCCTCTCTGGTCCCCTTAATCGGCGATAAGCCGATCCCTCGGCCGGGCTCTTAACAGAGCCCGGCCTTTCTTTTTTTGTGCGCGTGGCATCGAATCGGCCTGGGACCCGCCGGTCGATCGTCCTGCCCGGCGCGACGGACGCCCCGGCCTTGACCCGAATCAAGGCCGGAAGCCCTGTATTCATCAATGGTTCCGGTCTATTTTTTCGTCTGGGACGGTCGGCTGTAAACGACCCGGCCGTCCGTGGCAGGCCGACGGGGTAGAAGACGACAGGGGATGAACAGGTTTGAAGCAGAGGCGCTGGACTGCCGGCGCGGTGGCCGCCAGGTCTTTAAAGGCCTGTCCTTCGCGCTGTCTTCCGGCGACGCATTGATTCTGACCGGTCCCAATGGATCGGGCAAATCGTCGCTCCTGCGCATTCTCGCCGGACTGCTGCCGGCGGCCGGGGGCGGCTTGCGCTGGAACGATCGGCCGCTGGCCGAGGACCCGGACGCCCACCGGGGCCGGCTGTGTTATCTGGGTCATCTTGACGCGGTGAAGCCGGCGCTCAGCGTCGCCGAGAATCTGGCCTTCTGGGCCGGCGCCGGCAGCGGTGGCGCCAATGCCGGGGCGAATGCCGGCAGCCGCGAGGCGATCGGCCGGGCGCTGGAGACCGTGGCCCTGACACATCTCATCGATCTGCCGGCGCGGTTTCTCTCGGCCGGTCAGAAACGCCGCGTCAATCTGGCGCGACTGGCCCTCGGCCCGACGGACCTGTGGCTATTGGACGAACCGGCGACGGCGCTCGACGTTGAAACCACCGGCCGCCTGGTCGAGACCATCGACAGCCATCGCCTGGCCGGCGGCATGGTTGTGCTGTCGACCCATGCGGACCTGGGCCTGGGCACGGCACGCAATCTTGACCTGGGCGACTATCAGGCCGGAACGGCCGCCGGCGCGGCGGGGACGGCCGCGGCGTGAACGGGTTTCGCGCGATCCTCGTCCGCGACCTGCGCCTGGCGCTGCGCCAGGGCATGGACAGCATCATGGTCGTGGTGTTCTTCGTCATCGCCGTGGTTTTGTTTCCGCTCGGCGTCGGCCCGGAACCGAACATCCTGGCGCGGATGGCGCCGGGGGTGATCTGGGTGGCGGCGCTGTTGTCCGTGCTGCTGTCCCTCGACCGGCTGTTCCAAGCCGATTTCGAAGACGGCTCGCTGGAACTCATGGCGCTGGGCCCGGCGCCGCTGGAAATCGTCGTGCTGGCCAAGGTTCTAGCCCATTGGCTGGTCACCGGTCTGCCGTTGATCATCGCCGCCCCGGTACTGGCCGTCCTGATGAACATGCCGGCCGACGGGTTCGCGCTGTTGATCCTGGCGCTGCTGCTCGGCACCCCGGCCTTGAACCTGATCGGCGCGCTGGGCGCCGGCCTGATCCTGGGCGCTCGGCGCGGCGGCGTGCTGTTGGCGCTGTTGATCCTGCCGCTGTTTATCCCGGTGTTGATTTTCGGCGTCGGCGCCATCGAAGCGGCAATCGGCGGCTTTCCGGCGCGGGCGCCGCTGTTGCTGTTGGGCGCGCTCTTGGCCGGCGCCCTGGCGTTGTGCCCCTGGGGCACGGCCTCGGGTCTGCGCCAGGCCCTGGAATAGACCGCCATGAAAGTGCAAGCCCTGGCATCGGCCGTCGAAACCTGGATAATCCGATCGTAAGGAGGTAGCTTTCCCCGACCATGTTGAATTATTTCGCCAATCCTCGCCGGTTCATGAAGCTGACCGGCTATCTGTTGCCCTGGATGGCGGGCCTGACCATTCTGATGATCGGCGTCGGCGGCTATCTTGCGCTGTTCAATTCGCCGCCCGACTATCAGCAGGGCGAAACCGTGCGTATCATGTATGTCCACGTGCCGTCCGCCTGGATGGCCATGTTCTGTTACACGACGCTGGCGATCAGCGCCGCCGTCGGTCTGATCTGGAAACATCCGGTGGCCGACCTGGCGGCCCGCGCGACGGCCCCCGTCGGCGCCTGCTTCACCTTTCTGGCGCTGTTGACGGGCGCCCTTTGGGGCAAGCCCATGTGGGGCACCTGGTGGGTTTGGGACGCGCGCCTGACCTCGGTGCTGATCCTGTTCTTCCTCTACCTAGGTTACATGGCGCTGAATTCGGCCTTCGACGATCCCGGGCGCGGCGCCAAGGCGTCCGCGATCCTCGCCATCGTCGGCTTCGTCAACGTTCCGATCATCAAGTCCTCCGTCGATTGGTGGAACACCCTGCACCAGCCGGCGTCGATCATCCGCATGGACGGGCCGACGATCCACGGCGACATGCTCTGGCCGCTGCTGTTGATGATCGGGGGGTTCTCGACCTATTTCGGTTGGGTCCTGATGCTCAGGATGCGGGCCGAACTAATCGCCGGGCGGGCCCGCGCCCGGCGCCAGTTGCAGGCCGAGCGCTAACCTCGGCCGCGAAATCTGATGTAAATCGGAAATCGACGGCGGCTGTGGGCCGGGGTTAATCCTGCGAGATTGCCGGCACCCGTCGGCGCAGCGCCGCCAGATCGCGGATCACCACCTGGGTCGGTGCCGGCATCTTGATCAGGCCGGCCTCCTTGAGGCGCGTCATCTGCCGCGAAACGGTTTCCGGATTGATCCCCAAATTGTCGGCGATCTGGTTGCGGTTCATCGGCAGGGTCAAGTGCAATTCGCCGTCTTCCTTGATCCCGAAGCGCGCCGCGCAATCGGCCAGGAAGGCGCAGATTCGCTCGCTGGCGTCCATGCGGCCGAGCAGGACCATATGGTCCGCCATTCCGGTCATCAGCTGGCCGGCCAGCTCCACAAGGCTCTTGCCTGCCTGCGGATGGCGCGCGAAGAAGCGGTCCGCCTGATCGCCATCGATCCGGCAGACCGACAGCGGGGTCAAGGCGATGATCGAGAAATTGGTCGGCAACATGCCGTTCAGGGCGATCGGCTCGCCGGGGAATCGGAAACCCGCGATATGGCGGCGGCCGTCCTCCAGCACCCGGGCCAACATGGCGACTCCCGTCGCGACGACGCATACCGAGCGCGAAAACCCGCGATCCGGAGAATACTCGTGGCCGGCCTCGTGATTGACGCGGCGCGCCCATTTGGCGAATTCCATCGCCAATTCCGCACGCGTCAACAGAAACCGGCCGCAAACGCTGCATTGGCTGGTCGGGCAGGCGGCGCAACCCGCCGGCGCCGTCCGCTTGGGACGCGCCCGTTGTCGTCGTTGGAAGGTCATCTGCGACCAAAGCCCCGCCTTTGTTGCAATGCAACAAAATTGTAGGCCGGGTGGCCGGCGGACGGCATGATCTGGCTCAAGTCCGGTCGAGAAAATATTTTTTGAAATTTAATCTGACAGTCCAAATGTAAAAAAATTTTGACTCAGGTCAGAGCGAAGCCCCCTCATCGGGCCTACAATCCCACACGATTATCAGGGGTATGGTCGAATTAAGCCGGCGTCATGTTCGGTACGACCGCTGACTGGAGGTACCAAACGATGGGCCAACATCTTCTTAAGCCGATCGATCTCAGATTGATCCTCGGGGCGGCACTCGCCCTGTTCATCGTGGCCATGCCGGCCACGGCGGCGGATAAGTTCGACAAAGTGTCGAAGGAAATGGCCGACAAAAAAGGCTGCTTATCCTGTCATGAGGGGATCGAGCAGTTCGTCGATGGCCTGATGCACGAGCAGATCATCTCGCTTGCCGAGGAATACAAGGATCCCGGCGGCTGCGTGGTCTGTCACGGCGGCAATCCGCAGGCGACGACCAAGGACGCGGCCCACAAAGGCGCGCCCAAGGATCTGACGGAATCCGGGGGACCGCATACCTTCTATCCCGATCCGGGCTCCATCTTCCTGGGCGACAAGGCCTGCGGCCAGTGCCACCAAGGTTATTCCGAGCGCCTGATGAAATCCCTGATGAATACGGAAGCCGGCAAGATCCAGGGCAACCTTTGGTCCTGGGGCGTCTTGAAGGAACACCGTTCGGTCTACGGCAACTACACCCTGAAGGACGAGGACGGGCCCGAACCCGCCGTCGGTTCCGACGACTACAAGAAGTACATGCTCGCGTTCGCGAAAGCCCATCCGGACCAGCTTCCGCCGTCGATGGAGCAGATTCCGGAAGTCGATCCGAACGACATCCCCAATCACCCCAACAAGGCGGGCATCACCTATTCCCGTCAGCAGTGCCAGCGCTGCCACGTCGGCGTGTCCGGCCGTGAGAAACGAGGCGATTACCGGGGCACCGGCTGCTCGAGCTGCCATGTGCCCTATTCCAACGAAGGCAAGTACGAAGGCGGCGACCCGACCATCAACAAGGAAATCCCCGGCAAGCTTTTGGTCCACCGTCTGCAAGGCACGCGGAAGTCCAAGGTCAAGGTCGGCAAGGTCGAGTATTCGGGCATTCCGACGGAAAGCTGCGTATCGTGTCACAACCGCGGCAAGCGGATCGGCGTCAGCTACCAGGGGATCATGGAATTCCCCTATGGCAGCCCCTACGACGCCAAGGGCAAGAAGCAACCGAAACTTCACACCAAGAAGTATCTGTTCATCAAGGACGACCTGCACCATCAGGTGGAAAGCCGGGACGGCAACCCGAAGGGCGGCCTGTTGTGCCAGGACTGCCATACGTCGATCGACATGCACGGCGACGGCAACCTGCCGGGCACGACCTTGGCCCAGGTCGAGATCGAATGCGAAGACTGCCACGGCACGGTCAAGAAGTTCCCCTGGGAACTGCCCCTTGGCCATGGCGAGGAATTCCAGCGGGACATCGGCGACAAGGCCCGCGGCCTGACCGACGAGTTGCCGGATTTCATGGAGTTCGCCACCAAGTACGACCCGCAGGACGGCTACCTTCTGTCGGCCCGCGGCAACCCGCTGGGCAACGTCGTCAAGAAAGGCAAGCGGGTCATCCTGCATTCGGCCACGGGTCTGGACTTCGACGTCCCGGTCCTCAAACAACTGAAGATGGACAACGCTTGGAAATCGCCCAACGCCATGGTCGCCATGGCAAGCGTCGGCCAACACATGGAAACCATGGAATGCTATGCCTGCCATGCCGACTGGGCCCCGCAGTGCTATGGCTGCCATATCACGGTGGACTATTCCAAGGGCAAGACCGACACCGACTGGATCACCACGGCAAACGCCCGCGCGGAAAACGGCCTTTCCGCCGACTACGCGCTGGGCACCAACGGCCTGAAGGGTCCGGGCAAGGTTTCGGAAACCCGCTCCTACCTGCGGTGGGAAACGCCGATCCTCGGCATCAACGGCGAAGGGCGCGTCAGTCCTCTGATGCCGGGCTGTCAGGTCATCACCACGGTGATCGACAAGGACGGCAACACCATCGTCGACAACATGATCTGGGATGCCCCGGACGGCAAAGGCCTGGACCACGCGCCGGTGCAACCGCATACGGCGGGACGTAAGGCCCGGTCCTGCGAAAGCTGCCACAACAATCCCAAGACCCTCGGATACGGGATCGAGGACGGCCGCTTCCTCAAGGGCTATGAGAACGACCTGATCGTCGACCTGCTGACGAACCAGAAACAGCCGATCCCGCGCCAGTACAAGGTTCAGTCCCCGGCCATTCCCAAGCTCGACCACGACCTGTCGCAGATCGTCACCCGCGACGGCAAGCAACTGGTCACCGTCGGCTCCCATTGGGAACTGTCCGGTCCGCTGCCGGCGGCCACGCGCAAGAAGATGGAGCGCACCGGCCTCTGCATGGGCTGTCACCAGAACATGGTTGATGAAGGTCTTTGGGCAAAGGTTAACAGCCCGGCATTCGTCAACAACGAGCAGCACCAGGCCGTCATGGACCAGGCGATCCACGCCCTGGCCCGTGATCGGGCGGCCATCAAGAAGTAGAGGAGATCAGAACCATGAAATTCTTCAAATCCTCCATGGGCGCTCCTCTGACGGCGGTTTTCGCCGGGATGCTCAGCCTTATCCTGGCCGCCGCCGCCCAGGCCCGGGACATCAAGGACTACTCGGTGAAAGACCTGCTAAGCCCTTGTGTCGAAGGCGACAACGATTCACGCGGCGGCGCCGTGCTGGAACTGGAGTGCGAGCAATACATCAATGGTTTCACCGATGCCTACGTTCGCCTGGGCGGCGACAAGACCGATAAGGTCTGCCTACCGTCCGTGAACCAATCGGACGAGATCCGTTGGGCCTTCATGCGCTGGGCGCACGATCATTTCGACGACCGGGGAATGCCGGCCGTCGATGGTCTGCGGGCCACGGTAAAGGAGCGGTTTAAGTGCAAGAAGTAGCCTTGATGAGGTAACTTCTTCCGATAAACTGACGTTGATCAATAAGCACGCCGGTATCATCTATATGATACCGGCGTTGCTTTTTTTGACGTCCGGATCAAGGCGTTACCATAAAAACGCCGGAATCGGAGGGAAGGTTTCCGGTCATGGACAACATCCGTGATTTCATCGATATGGGCGGCTATGCGGCCTACGTCTGGCCGAGTTGGGGCGCGGTCGTGCTTGTCATGGTCGTGCTGCTGGTGCTCAGCCGGCGGGCGCTTAAACACGCCGAGGACGACCTCGGCGCGCTTGAGGGCACGGATCAACACGCGCAAGACAGGACCGAAGCACCATGAAACGCAAACACAAACGCTTGACTTTCGTCGGCCTCGGCCTCTGCCTGTTGGGTGTCGCGGTCGCCTTGGTGCTGACCGCCTTTGAAGAAAACATCGTGTTCTTCCATAGCCCGACGGACGTCGCCCAGGGCAAGGTCGAAATCGACCGGCGGGTCCGCCTGGGCGGCCTGGTCGAAACCGGCAGCGTTGAAAAAAAACCGGACGCGGTCACCGCCTTCGCCATTACCGATGGCGCCAACACCATCCCAGTGACCTACAAAGGCATCCTCCCCGACCTGTTCCGCGAGGGCCAGGGCGTCGTAACCGAAGGCCGCCTGGTCGCCGGCGTGTTCCGGGCCGAGGAAGTCCTGGCCAAGCACGACGAGACCTATATGCCGCCCGAAGTCGCCGAGGCCTTGAAGGCCTCCGGCCATTGGAAGGACGGCGGTCCGGCGGTCGGCGCCAAGGACGGCGCTGCTTATGGCGGGAAACCGGGTGCGGCCTACGGCGGCGCGGCTTATGGTGATAAAGGCGCCGACGCAAAAACGGGAGGATACGGCCAATGACTGCCGAACTGGGGCATTTCGCGCTGACCCTGGCGCTGTTCGTCGCCATCGTCCAATCGTCGCTGCCGTTGGTCGGCGCTCATCGCGGCAAAAGCCAATGGATGGCCGTCGCCTCGCCCGCGGCCCTATTGCAATTCGGCCTCGTCGCCATCGCCTTCGGTTGCCTGACGCATCTTTACGTCACCTCCGACTTCTCCGTCCTCAACGTCGCCGCCAATTCCCACACGGACAAGCCGATGATCTACAAGATCTCCGGCGTCTGGGGCAATCACGAGGGCTCAATGCTGCTCTGGGTCCTGATCATGGCGCTGTTCGGCTGTGCCGTCGCCGCCTTCGGCGGCAACCTGCCGCCAACGTTGAAGGCCCGCGTCCTGGCGGTTCAGGCCCTGGTCGCCGTCGGCTTCTATCTGTTCATCCTGTTGACGTCCAACCCCTTCGACCGGCTGTTCCCGCCGCCGGTCAACGGCCAGGACCTAAACCCGCTGTTGCAGGACCCGGGCCTGGCCTTCCATCCGCCCATGCTCTATCTGGGCTACGTCGGGTTTTCCATGGCCTTTTCCTTCGCCATCGCGGCACTGATCGAAGGCCGGGTCGACGCCGCCTGGGCGCGCTGGGTCCGGCCCTGGACCCTGGCCGCCTGGATATTCCTGACCGCTGGTATCGCGCTCGGCAGTTGGTGGGCCTATTACGAACTGGGCTGGGGCGGCTGGTGGTTCTGGGATCCTGTGGAAAATGCGTCCTTCATGCCTTGGCTGGCGGGCACCGCGCTGTTGCATTCGGCGACCGTCGTCGAAAAGCGCGACACGCTGAAGGGCTGGACCATCCTTTTGGCGATCATCACCTTCTCCATGAGCCTGTTGGGCACCTTCCTGGTGCGCTCCGGGGTGCTGACCTCGGTCCATGCCTTCGCCACCGACCCGGCGCGGGGCGTCTTCATCCTTGTCCTGTTGATCATCGTCATCGGCGGATCGCTGGCGCTTTATGCCTGGCGCGGACCCAGCCTGGTTTCCGCGGGCCTGTTCCAGCCGATCTCCCGCGAAGGCGCGCTGTTGTTCAACAACCTGGTGATGGCCACGGCGACGGCGGTGGTTCTCTTGGGCACCCTCTACCCGCTTCTGCTGGACGCCATCGGCGGCGGCAAGATCAGCGTCGGCCCGCCGTTCTTCAACGCCGTGTTCATCCCCTTGATGGTGCCGATGATCGCGGCCATGGCCGTGGGTCCGTTGCTCAATTGGAAACGCGGCGACTGGCGGGCCGCCCTGCAACGGCTGTGGCCGGCCCTGCTGGCCGCCGCGATCGGCGGCACCGGGGCCTGGGCGATCGTCACCGACGGGCCGTTCATGGGCATCGTCGGCATGACGCTGGCGTTCTGGCTGGGTGCCGGCACCCTGGTCGAATTGGCCGAACGCATGCGCCTCGGCCGTGAACCGCTGAGCCGGTCCTTGAGCCGGCTGAAGCGTCAACCGCGGGCGTCCTGGGGCATGACCCTGGCGCATTTCGGCCTTGCCATCGGCATTGCCGGCATGACCGGCGCCGGCGCCTGGGTCAAGGAAAGCATCCAGGTCATGAAACCCGGCGACACCACGATGCTGGCCGGATACGAATTCCGCTTCGACGGCGCCCGCGCCATCGGCGGGCCCAATTACACGGCCACCGCCGGACAGTTCACAGTCAGCCGCGACGGCGTGCGGATCGGCACCCTGGAATCGGAAAAACGCATCTACAACGTCTCCGGTCAACCGACCACGGAGGCGGCGATCCGCACCACCGTTGCCGGCGATCTGTACGCCGTGATCGGCGACCGTGACGCCGCGACCGGCGGTTTCGTCACGCGCCTTTACTTCAATCCACTGGTTGTCTGGATGTGGATTGGCACGCTGGTCATGATCATCGGTGGCACCATCAGCCTGACCGACCGTCGCCATCGTGTCGGCGCGCCGCAGACGCGGGCCAACCCGCCCGCTCGGGCCCAGGCGGCGGGGGCTGATTGATCGATGGTCAAACGCCTGCCTTATCTGCTGCCCCTGGGCTTGTTCCTGGTGCTGTCGGCTTATTTCGCGGTCGGCCTGACCAAGGACCCTTCGATCATCCCTTCGGCCCTGATCGACCAGGCGGCACCCCAATTCGATCTGCCGCCGATCGAAGGCGGAAAAGGCGCGGGTTTTTCCACCGCGGACCTCAAGGAAGGCGAAGTGTCCGTGGTCAACATCTTCGCCAGTTGGTGCATTCCCTGTCGCGCCGAACACCCCAACATCAACCGCCTGGCGGACATGGGCGTGGCCCGGGTCTACGGCCTGAACTACAAGGACGAGCCCGGCAAGGCGCTCGCCTGGCTGAACGAACTGGGCGACAACTACACGGCCACCGGCGCCGACCGGTCGGGCCGCGTCGGAATCGATTGGGGCGTTTACGGCGTCCCGGAAACCTTCGTCATCGATGGCGCGGGGCGCATCCGCTACAAGCATGTCGGCCCGATCATCGACGACAAGCTGGAAACGGAAATCCTGCCGATCATCGAACAAATCAAGCGAGACGGCTCATGATCCGACCGCCCCACGCCATCGCGACCTGCATCTGGCTGTTGCCTGCCCTGTTGCTGATGGCCGCCATCGCGCTGCCCCCGGCACCCGCCGGCGCCGTCGTCCCGAGCGAGATGATGGCCGATCCGAAACAGGAAAAGCGCGCCCGCGAGATTTCCAAGGAACTGCGCTGCCTGGTCTGCCAGAACCAATCGATCGACGATTCCGACGCCGAGTTGGCCAAGGACCTGCGCGTCCTGGTCCGCGAACGGATCGCCGCCGGCGATTCGGACAAGGAGGTGCTCGACTTCGTGGTCCACCGCTACGGCGATTTCGTTCTCCTGCGCCCGCCCGTGAAGGGCGCGACCTTCGTACTCTGGGCCGGACCCGCGATTATCGCCCTAATGGGGGTCCTCGCCGTGGTCGTCTTCCTGCGCCGCAACCAACGCCGAACGATGGCCCTGCAGGCAACGGGCCCGGTGGCATCGACGGCGCCAGAGACCCCGCCGAACGGCCCGGCGGCGAAACCCTTGACCGCCGAGGAGCAGGCCCGGCTGAAGAAACTGTTGGAAGGAGACCAGCGATGACAGCCCTCTGGTTGGGCGCCGGCCTGCTGGCCCTCGCCGTCGCCTGGTTCCTGGCCCGTCCGCTGATGGTCAAGCCCGACGCGGCCGCCAACGACCGCGCGGCTTTCGATCTGACCGTGTTCCGCGACCAGTTGGACGAGGTCGAGCGCGACCTGGAACGCGGCCTGCTGGACGATGACGCCGCCGAGGCCGCGCGGATCGAAATTCAACGCCGCATCCTCGCCGCCGACGCGGCCACCCCGAAACGGGCGGCTGAGAACCCGGCATCGGCGGCCGGTAGCAGCCGCCTGGCCGCGGCGCTTGTCGCATTCGGCGTGCCGGCGGCGGCGCTCGCGCTCTATCTCGATCAAGGCATGCCCGGGGCCCCCAACGTGCCCTTCGCCGAGCGCGGCATCGCCCAGCAAACCCGCGCCGCTTCGGCCGGCGCCGAACAGCACGACGGCGGCGTCGACGGCATGCTCGGCCGCCTGGCCGAACGCCTGCTGCGCGATCCGGAAGACATCGACGGCTGGCTGTTGCTCGGCCGCAGCTACGTCAGCCAGCGCCGCTTCGACGACGCCATGAATGCCTTCCGGCGGGCGCGGGGCGTCGCCAACGGCCGCCCGGACGTGGAAATCGCCTATGCCGAGGCCCTCATCCTGACCAACGACATGAACATACCGCCGGAAGCGGTGGCCGTCTTCGAACAGGTTCACGAACGGGCCCCCTTCGAGCCCAAGTCACGCTACTACCTGGGCCTCAAGAAGGCCCAGGAAGGTGACGTTGAGGCGGCGCTGCAGGATTGGACCGACTTGCTGGCCCTGAGCCCTCTGGACGCCCCTTGGGTGCCGCTGGTCAAGCAACAGGTGGTCCGCGCCTCCGACGAACTGAACATCGATCCCTTGAGCCTCGAGCCCTCGGCGGCGGCCCAGGCATTGATGGATTCCGCGGCCCTGCCCGATTCCGTCGCCGAGGTTACCGGCCGCCCGGCGCCGGCGCCGGTCCCGGACAACATTTCCGAGGTTCTCGGTCGCCGTGCCCCCGCCGCCGAACCGGCGGCCCCACCGCCGGGTCCGACCCGCGAACAGATGCAGGCGGCGCAGGAAATGTCGGCGGCCGACCGCAGTGAAATGATCCGCGGCATGGTTCAGCGCCTGGCCGACCGTTTGAAGGACGAACCGGACGACCTGGAAGGCTGGCGGCGGCTGGAGCGCGCCTACCGCGTGTTGGGCGAAACGGCCAAGGCACAGGATGCCGCGGAACAGGTCAAAAGGCTGTCACAATAACCATCCGTTTGGGGGTTGGCCGGCTTGCCGCCGGGATTTATAACCGGGCGCCGCAATTGACCTGACATCGGGATTCCCGCCATGAGCCAATTCAAGACCATCGACGACCTCGACCTTGCCGGTACCACGGTGCTGGTGCGTTGTGATCTGAACGTCCCCATGCAGGACGGCCGGGTGAGCGACGCGACGCGCCTGGAACGCTCGGCGGAAACGCTGTTGGCCCTGGCCGACGGCGGCGCCAAGGTTGTCGTGTTGTCGCACTTCGGCCGGCCCAAGGGCGAACGCCGCCCGGAAATGTCCCTTAAACCGGTGGCCGAAGCGCTTACCGGCGTGCTGGACCGCGACGTTGCTTTTGCCGACGACTGCATCGGCGATCCGGCACGGCAAGCGGTCGCCGGCCTGGCGCCGGGCGGCATCTGCCTTTTGGAAAACCTGCGCTTCCACGCCGCCGAGGAGGCCAACGACGCGGCCTTCGCCGCGGCATTGGCGGACCTGGGCGCCGCCTACGTCAACGACGCGTTTTCCGTGTCGCATCGGGCTCATGCCTCGACCGAGGCGATCGCCCGCCTGTTACCGGCGGCCGCCGGTCGCCTG
>JANQIJ010000393.1 GCA_028282185.1 Rhodospirillales bacterium | reverse complement strand
CCGAGAACTGGTCCCCGGCGTAGCCCCTGTCGGCCAACAACTGCCAGGTGTCGGACAGTCGATCGCCCGCGCGCGTCAAAAACGCCTCGATCAACTCCAAGAAGATCACGGGCCGACGTCGCTCGATCGTTTCCAGGGCGCCCTGCAACACCTGAAGTTCCCAGCCTTCGATGTCCGCCTTGATCAGGTCGATGCGGTCGATGTGATGGTCGGCGACGAACCTGTCGACTGTGGTGACTGGCACGGTTTCCTCGACATATCTTCGGTTCCGGGTTGCCTCGCCCAGATGCGACAGGCCGAATCCCAGACTGCCGGACGGTTTTACGGGCATCTTCAGGACGGCTTCTCCGGGCCGGCGGCCGAACCCGAGGCGAATTGGCGTGACATTCCGTATGCGGTTGAAGGCCAAGGCCCGCCTTAGGATCGCGAAGGCGTATGAACTCGGTTCGATCGACCATATATGGCCCTGCCGGGCGATCCCCGCCATCAACTTGCTGTACTGACCCGCGTGGGCGCCGATGTCGAGCGCGACGCCGTCCGGCGGCAGGATCAGGGCGAAATCATCGCGCAACGACTTGTGATGTTGCTTGCAGCAGGCCTTGAACAAATGGGCGACGAATGTGCAGCGGGCCCGCAAGGACATGGACTCGTGTATCGTCGCGCGGCTGGTCATCGGGGTCTTTGTTCCGGATCTGCTGTGGCAACGCCTGTCGAAGCATAGCCCTAACACCCGGGCGGGCGGCGGCGCAATCGCCCTGGGCGTGTTACCCTATCGGCCTTCGCGAAGAAACGACCATCGGATCAATGTCTCCGGACCGCGCGCTTCGCCGCGCAAGACGATTTGTTGGCATCGCCGCGGACGTTCCGGCCGGCCTAGATAGGCGCTCTCCTCCAACTGGACGTCGGCACCGGCCGATCGAAAACGCCAACCTTGACCCCCCGGCAGCCTGATGAGAACGGCGTCGCCGCCTTGCAGGATGGAGGCCGCGCCATCCGGATGAAGGTGGAAGCGGATGGTGAATGCGGCGGGACCGCCGAGCAACACGTCCTTGCCCCGGAAATCGTCCCCCGCCGGTGACAAATACAGGTCCCGATTGTGGATTACGCCGAAGGCATCGCGATACCCGTCATGGCTGAGCTGGGCCAGCTGACTGCCCTGTCGTTCGGTTCTCAAGGTTCCGATGCCCGTGTTCTCATTGCCGGGACGCCGGCGCATCGCGTCGCGGTCATTGACGGTGAGGGTCGAATGCGCGGCCGTCGAGCGAAGCACCCGCGCCCATTCGGTCGTTTCGTCCGGATGGGCGCCGCAGTTGACGACCAGGCGATGGCGACCCGCGCTCATTTCGAAACTCAGTCTACCGGACGATCGCGTGCCGGCGTCGGCGATGATTTGGGTCTTCTCCGCCGACAACCGTTCGAACCCGGTGTCCGGCAGGGATTCAGCGGCCATCGCCCGAGCGCCGCTGGCCCGCAGGATGGCCGACTGGTCGATGGCGCGGCCGGCCGATCCGCCATTGAACAGCGCAAGGCCGCCATCTCCGTGGATCACGGTTCTGAGCGCGGCGACCTGGCGTTGGATCGCCGGATCAAGGAACGCCGGCGGTGGGGCCAAGCCCTGGCGCAGCACCTTGCGGGCTTCGATTAGGCGCAGCAGGATATTGGCCATGATCTCGGGCGAGCCGGACGGATGCCCGCCGTCCGCCGGAAGCCGCGTCGTCGCACTGGCCAGGCGATCGATGCCGGTCGCCGACAAGTCGGCCAGACCCGGCACCGCGGTGCCGGCGACGATCAGGGCGGTCGCGGCGGCAAAGTCGCCATCGTCCGCCTGACCGTCAATCCAACCGTCACCAGCAAAACCCGCCAGGTGCTGGGCCTGCGCGGCGAACGAGGCTGCCAGGTCGTTGAGCGGGCCGGGCGTATCCGATGCCGCGGTCATGAAGTCAAGATGGTTGGTCCAGGCCAGCAAGCGGCGGCCGATAATTCCCGGTGTCCAAGCCGCCACGGCCCAGCGATCCCATCGGCGCAGCCAGCCGTGGGCGAGGCCCGCCGCCCGGTCGCGTGCATCCGCGCTTGACAGCGCCGCAAGGTCCCGCAACCAAGCGAAACTCTGCAGGTCGTCGAACGCCCGATCGCTTTGAACCGCGGCGTCCCAGGGGTCCGGGCCGAGGTCCAAGGACCGCGCCGCAAGCTCGAACCTGCCCGTGATCACGTCGGCGCCCTTGGCCGGATCGCCCGGCCGGGGATCGGTGGCAACGGCCTGCATCCCCGCCGGTTTCAAACGACGCAGCCGCCGGTCGTGCAGCCGGCTGGCGAAGTAGGCGTTGCGTAACTTGCGGACGATCATGGTTCTAACCTTGGCGTGCCCCGGTAATCAATTATGCCTCGCGAATCAGCCGGGCGGCGAAAAACCCGTCCATGCCGCCGATCCCGGATAGGTGACTGGGCAGGCTGCGTAGGCTGCCTCGGTCGTCAATCAGGTCTTCCAGGCCGGGTGTCAGGGCGGGTGCCGGCGCCTGCGCGAAATCAGGTCGCCTGGCCAGGAACCGGGCGATCTGGTGTGGCCCTTCCTCCGACTGCAGGGAGCAGGTGGCGTAAACCAAGGTGCCGCCGGGCCGCAGCCAATCCGCGGCGCGATCGAGCAGTCGTGCTTGCGCCGCCGACAGTTTGGCCAAGTCGTCGGCGCGTTTCAGATGCGGCAGGTCCGGATGGCGCCGGATCGTTCCCGTTGCCGAGCAAGGTACGTCCAGCAGGACCGCATCGAAGGGACCAACCGGTTGCCAGTCTTCGGCCTTGGCGACAACGGTTTCGGCCGCCAGATCCAGCCGCGCCAGATTTTCCCGAAGGCGCGTCATGCGCGGCGCAGAGCGGTCCAGGGCCGTGACACACGCCCCGCGGTCGGCCAGTTGTGCGGTTTTCCCGCCGGGTGCGGCGCAAAGGTCGAGAACCGTGGATCCGGCGACATCGCCCAGAAGGTCGACCGGCAGTGTCGCCGCCGCGTCCTGGACCCACCACGCGCCAGCCGCATAGCCTGGCAGATCGGCCACCGGACCCGGATCAAACAGGCGCAGGCTTGCGGCGCCGACCGGCCGGGCGCCCAAGGTCGCGGCCCAAGCTTCGCGGTCCAGCCCCCGTTTCAAGGTCACGTCGAGCGGCGCTGGCGCCAGGTGGGCCAAGGCGATTTGCCGGCACAGATCGGGGCCGAAGGCGTCTTCCCAGGATCGCCAAAGCCAGGCCGGCGTGTTCAGTCGCGCCGCATCCTGGCCATCGAGCATCGCCCTGCCCTCGCGTTGGACCCGGCGGAGGACCGCGTTGACCAGCTTCGTCAGATGCCCGGCCCGGGCGGCCCGAACCAGATCGACCGCCGTGTCGACCGCCGCATGCGCCGGCACATTGGTGAACAGCAATTGCGCGACACCAAGGCGCAGGATGTCCAGCGTCGGCGCCGAACGCGGGTTCAGCGGACGCTCCAGACAGGTGTCGATGATTGCGTCGATCTGGCCCAATCGACGCAGGGCGGTGGCGACCAGATTGCGGCAGAAGGCGCGGTCCCGCGCGGCCAGTTGTGAGAAATCGCGCGACCCCGCCAGCAGTTGGTCCAGGGCCTTGCCCCGGCGCAGGACCCCCTGCAACAAATCGACCGCCAGCGATCGGGGCGCAAGACCGTTCGTCGTCATGCCAGGGTGATGCCAGCCGGGGATGGCCGCGGCAAGAGCGAAGTTCACTTGCGCTGGTTGCGTCCCGGCCCGGGCGGACTAAAATGGCCGCGCTTCGGACAAGGGATCACCAGAATGCCGCAGGACGAACAAGCGAAACGCCAGCAACGCCTGGAGCGGGCCAAACGGTTCCTGGCAGCCGGGCGAACGGCCATCGAAACCGGCCCCAATCCGACCGGGCCGAACAAGGGAGGTTCCGGCAAGGCGCGGGGGGTGGACGACGGGCCGGACCCAACCCGTTACGGCGACTGGGAAAAGAACGGTCGCTGCATCGACTTCTAGGCGCCCGCCCGCCGAGGACGGCGTCTGGTCTTGTTCTTGCCCGGCCTTGCTCTTGTAGGTCGCTTGGGACATTCTATAGCCTCTTCGGTCAGGTCGCGGCGGCGTCTGAAGAGATCAAAAAGAACAAGGCCAAAAATTCGGCGAAGACGAACAGGGATGGGTTTTTTCAAATCACTTTTCGGGCTTGGCGGCGGCAAGCGTCGTAAGAGCACGCGCAAGGCCAAGCGGGTCACCGGCAGTGGCTTCGTGCCGTCCGATGTGGGGGGGTCCGCGGCCAGCATTGTCCTGGCCGATATCGGTGGCGCCGGCGGCGACAAGATTACCGAGCATTTGGAGCGGATCTTCAGCGCGATTACCGATGTTGCCGTCTATCGCCGTAATCAAGTGATCAAGCTGAACCCCAAAGCCCCGTTGTTCAACGCTTTGCAGGAAGCGGCGCGCGAGGGCGCGACCTGGTTGAGCGAAGACCAAGCCGACCTGATCGTTTGGGGCGGAACGGTCGATCTGGGGACCGCGGTCGAGCTGCGCTTCCTCCCGGTTGGCGCGGCCGAAGGCACCGCCAGCACCTTTGGCCCATTGGACCATCTGACGCTGCCGATCCCGTTGCCCCGGGACCTGGACAAACTCATCCTTGTCTCCGCCATGGGATCATTGCTGCCGGTCCATCGCGGCGCGCGAAAGAAATTGGCCAGCGTTCTGGAAAGCGAAATGAAGTCCCTGGAAAAGGTCTGGGACTTGCCGCCGCATTTGGAGCCCCCGCACCTGGCCAGTTGTCTGACCTGCTACGGCAATGTCTGTATGTCGCTTTGGCGGGTCGGCGCCAAGAAGCATCTGGACAAGGGTCTTAAGGCCTATCAGCAAGCGGTCACCGCCGTGACCAAACAAGACGATGTGTTGCTCTGGGCCTTGGCTCAGAATCACTTCGCCAGCGGGTTGCAGGCCAAGGCGACCCAAGACCAAGATCCGGACGCATTGGCCGCCGCGGCGGCCGCCTATCGCGAGGTTGCCGACGCCTTGGGCCGCGACAACTATCCCAACGAATATGCGCTGGCGCTGATTTCCATGGCCATGGTGCTCTATAAGATCGGCAACAAGGAGACGACGGCGACGCGGCTTAAAGAATCGGCTCAGGCCTTTGACGACGCGTTGTCCGCCTTCGACGTCGAACTTAATCCGGGCCGTTGGGCCGAAGCCATGAACGGGTACGGGACGGTTCTTCTGTCCCTGGCCGAGCGCATGCAGGGCCCGCAACTCGCGGAGAAGGCGGTCGATGCCTTTCGCCAGGCACTAGACGTTCGCAAGAAAGAACTGGTGCCCCTGCTTTGGGCGCAGACGGCAAACAACCTTGGCACGGCCTGTTATGCGCTGGCCAAGCGCCAGCCCAGCAAGGATCTGCTGGATGACGCCGAAAAGTATTTTTCCGGCGCGTCGGAGATCTATCGCCAGGCGGGCAATCAGAAGCGGGTCATCGTCATCGAAAAGAACCTTCAACGGGTCAAGCAGATGGCGCGGAGCGCCTGATCCCTGCGACAAAGGGCGGGAACCCGCGTTCCCGCCTTGTTTCTTGCGGCCTGACAGAACCGGACAGAATTGCCGCTTGCGTCAGCTTTGGCGGTTTTGCCGGTTCTCGATCAGGTCGTCGACCACCGCAGGGTCGGCCAGGGTCGAGGTGTCGCCCAGGTTCGAGAAATCGTCCTCGCCGATCTTGCGCAGGATCCGGCGCATGATCTTGCCGGACCGGGTCTTCGGCAGGCCCGGCGCCCATTGCAGCCAATCGGGGCTGGCGATGGGGCCGATCTCCTTGCGGACCCATTGGACGAGTTCCTTCTTCAGGTCGTCCGAGGGCGCCTCCCCGGCGTTGAGGGTCACGTAGGCGTAAATGCCCTGGCCCTTCACGTCATGGGGCGCGCCGACCACGGCGGCTTCGGCCACCTTGTCATGGGCGACCAGCGCGCTTTCCACTTCCGCCGTGCCCATGCGGTGGCCCGAGACGTTGATCACGTCGTCGACGCGGCCGGTGATCCAATAATAGCCGTCTTCGTCCCGGCGGCAGCCGTCGCCGGTGAAATACTTGCCTTTGTAGGTGGCGAAGTAGGTCTCCTCGAACCGCTTGTGGTCGCCGTAGACCGTGCGCATCTGACCGGGCCAGCTGTCGATGATGCAGAGGTTGCCCTCCGTCGCGCCGGTCAGCTCGTTGCCGTCCGCGTCGACGATCTGCGGCTGGACGCCGAAGAACGGCCGGGTGGCGGAGCCGGGCTTCAGGTCCGTGGCGCCCGGCAGCGGGGTGATTAGGATGCCGCCGGTCTCGGTCTGCCACCAGGTGTCGACGATGGGGCAACGGCCGTCGCCGACCACGTTGTGGTACCACATCCAGGCTTCCGGATTGATCGGCTCGCCCACCGAACCCAGGACGCGAAGGGATTTGCGGGACGTTTTTTTCACCGGCGCGTCGCCGTCCCGCATGAGGGCGCGGATCGCCGTGGGCGCCGTGTAGAAGATCGAGACGTTGTGCTTGTCGCAGACCTCCCAGAAGCGGGACATGGAAGGATAGTTGGGCACGCCCTCGAACATCACCGTGGTGGCGCCGTTGGCCAGGGGGCCGTAGACGATATAGCTATGGCCGGTGACCCAGCCCACATCCGCCGTGCACCAATAGATTTCGCCGTCGTGATAATCGAAGATGTATTCGTGGGTCATGGAGGCATAGACCATGTAGCCCCCGGTCGTGTGCAGCACGCCCTTGGGCTGCCCGGTGGAACCCGAGGTATAGAGGATGAACATGGGGTCTTCCGCGTTCATTTCCTCAGGCTCGCAGTCGCTGGACACCTCGGCGGTCGCTTCCTCGTACCAGACATCCCGGCCGTCGATCCAATCGACGTCGTTGCCCGTGCGCTTAACGACGAACACGGTATCGACGCCGCCGGCGATCTCGATGGCGGCATCGGTATTCGCCTTCAATGGTATGGCCCGCCCACCCCGGATGCCCTCGTCGGCGGTGACCACGCAGGTCGATCCGCAGGCCTCGATGCGCTGCGCCAGGGCTTCCGGCGAAAACCCGCCGAACACGATGGAGTGGATGGCGCCGATGCGCGCGCAGGCGAGCATGGCATAGGCCGCTTCCGGGATCATCGGCATATAGAGCGTGACGACATCGCCTTTCTTGATGCCGCGGGCCTTCATGGCGTTTGCCAGGCGGCAGACCTCTTCGTGCAACTCCTTATAGGTGATCGACTTATCATCCGTCGGCTCGTCGCCCTCCCAGATGATGGCGACCTGGTCGCCGCGGGTTTCCAGATGCCGGTCGATGCAGTTGACGGACGCGTTCAAGGTGCCGTCCTCGTACCATTTGATGGAGACATTGCCCCATTCGTATGACGTGTTCTTGACCTTGGTATAAGGTTTCATCCAATCCAGGCGCTTGCCCTGTTCGCCCCAAAAGCCCTCCGGATCCTCAATGGACTGCTTATACATTTCCAGGTACTGCGCGTTGGTGCAGAGCGAATTGTCGGCCACGTCCTGCGGCACGGGAAAAAGTTGCTGGTCAGACATGTCGATGGAACCTCCCTTAACTCTCAGGCCTCAAAAGCGCTTCTCGTCCCCCTGGGCGGTCGTCGATGGGAACCCCTTCCTGATGCCGATCAACCCCCAGCCGCCCTGAAATCGAGGGCGGTGGCCGCTTGTGACGCCTGTGTCGGGGAGTATGGCGGAATCTCCGCCAAGGACAAAGCGATTCACGGGTGTCGGACCCGCCCCCCTGAATGGCGCCGCGAACGCAACCCAAACCTATTCTACGTGAGGGGCAGTTATTGTGCAAATGCGAAATATTAAAAAATTATTATTTACAGTACTATATGCGTCTATATCGTGATTTTAACACGATTTTTCCGCACCGCAGCATCAACGGGTTTAAGGGCGTCACCGGCACAGGGGCCGGAAACGCAAAAGCCGTCTTCGATGCGGAACAGGGCGCCATGGGTCGAGCACATGATATGGCTGCCGTCGGCGGACAGGAACTTGCCCGGCGAAAAATCCAGGGGCGCGCCGATATGGGGACAGGCGTTCACATAGGCGAAGACCCTTTGTCCCTGGCGGATCACCATGACCATGGTCGCGCCGGCGATAAAGCCGGCGGAGCCGCCGTCGTCGATGTCATCCAGATCGCAAAGGAAATGTTCGGCCATGGCTTGATCGGTTCTCAGTCTGGTGTGGGGCCTAAGAGCGCCGGGCGCCGCGTGCGCCGATCATTCGGCCGGAATGGTCCGCTTCCAACGGACGATCCGCGTGCTTTCGAACAATCCGGCCTGGGCATAGGGATCGCCCTGGGCGAAGGCCTCCGCCGCCTGGCGGCCATCGACGTCAAGCACCAGGACGCTGCCGATCATGCTGTCACCGTCGTCCGATTGCAGGGGGCCGGCGGTGACGATGATCCCGGCGTTGGCTTTGAGGTAATCCACATGGGCCGGGCGGGTATCCAAACGCAATTGTTCATGGCCCGGTTTGTCCATGGCGAAGATGACGTAGAGCATGACGGTTTCCTCGGTCGGTGGGTTGGTCCGCCGGCGCGATCGTCCGGCGAATGTTACATTTCCTTGGTCAGGGGCCGGGCCAACAGGCCCTCGATCGCCTGATCAATGTCATGGCCGTGATTGACGATGGCATTGACCGCCGTGCAGATCGGCATGTCGACGCCAAGCCGGCCGGCCAATTCGATCACCGCGCGGGCCGAATGGACGCCTTCGGTCACGGTCTTGCGTTCGGCCAGGATGTCGGCCAGGGGCCGTCCCTCGCCGAGCGCCACGCCGAGCGAGAAATTGCGCGACTGCATGGCGTTGCAGGTCAGGGTCAGGTCACCGATCCCGCAGAGTCCCATCAGCGTTCCCGCCTGTGCCCCCTTGGCCAGGCCCAGGCGGACGACCTCGGCCAGGCCCCGGGTGATCAGCGCCGCCCGCGTGTTGTCGCCCATGCCGCGGCCTTGGACGATGCCGCAGGCGATGGCCAGCACGTTCTTGATCGCGCCGCCGATTTCCGCGCCCACCGGGTCGTCGGAGGTATAGGGTCGAAACCGCGGCGTGCCGACGGCCTGCGCCAATTGCTCGGCCAGTTTCGTGTCTTCCGCCGCCAGGGTCACGGCGGACGGAATCTCGTTGGCGACTTCGATGGCGAAGGTCGGCCCCGACAGCACCGCCTGTCGGGCGCCGGGCAGGGTCTCGGCGACGACCTCGGTCATCAGGTTGCAGGTCTCGTTCTCGATCCCCTTGGCGCAGATCAGCAGCGGCAGACTGAACGAGCCCAGGGCGGCCAGGTCATTGGTCACGGCGCGGACGAACTGGGCCGGGACGGCC
>JANQIJ010000382.1 GCA_028282185.1 Rhodospirillales bacterium | reverse complement strand
GGCCGTCCGTCGCGTGGCTCTCCGCCGGCGTGCTCACAGGTTTTCTCCCAACGCTTCGGCGACGGTGAAGATGTCCTTGTCGCCGCGGCCGCACATGTTCATGACCAGGATGTGGTCGGGCGGCAGGCCGCCGGCCACGGCATCGAGACGGGCGAGCATTGCGCCAGCTTGACCGGCGGCATGCCCGGCGTCCTGCACGGCAACCGGACCTATCTGCTACAGACCGACGATG
Source organism: Rhodospirillales bacterium (assembly GCA_028282185.1). GTDB lineage: Bacteria > Pseudomonadota > Alphaproteobacteria > Rhodospirillales > Casp-alpha2 > UBA1479. The sequence goes on along the minus strand of JANQIJ010000382.1, from coordinate 7,647 downwards.
GCCAAATCCTCGACGGCCATTCGATTTCCGCCGGCTTGGATTATCCCGGAATCGGACCGGAACATTCCTGGCTGCGCGACACCGGACGGGTCGACTACGTTTCGGTCACCGACAAGGAAGCACTGACCGCTTTCCAGCTCTGTACCGCAAAGGAAGGCATCATTCCGGCCCTTGAGCCGAGTCACGCGTTGGCCCATGTGGGGAAGATCGCCCCGGGCCTGCCGGCCGATCACCTGTTGGTCATGAACATGTGCGGCCGCGGCGACAAGGATGTCGACGCCGTCGCCGGCTACCTGGGCATGGACTGATGGGCTGGGACGACGGTCAATGACGGCGACACCATCGGACCCCCGCCCCGATACGCGAATCGGCAAACGTTTCGCCGCGCTGAAGGCGCAGAACCGCGCCGGTCTGGCGACCTTTGTCACCGCCGGCGACCCGACGCCGGAGATCTCGTCGGAAATCCTCCTGGGCCTTGCCGAGGCGGGCGCCGACTTGATCGAAATCGGCATGCCGTTTTCCGACCCCATGGCCGACGGCCCGGCGATCCAGGCGTCGAGCCTGCGCGCGCTGAAAGCCGGCATGACCCTGCCCAAGACATTGGACCAGGTCCGCGCGTTCCGACAACAGGACGACGCCACGCCGATCGTTCTGATGGGGTATTTCAACCCGATCTACATCTATGGTGTCGACCGGTTCCTGGGCGACGCCAAGGCGGCGGGCGTGGACGGCCTGATCGTCGTCGACCTGCCGCCCGAGGAAGAGGGCGAACTGTGCCTGCCGGCGATCGACGCGGGCCTGAATTTCATCTACCTGACGGCGCCGACGACGGACGACGTCCGCCTGCCCCGGGTCTTGGCCCACGCGTCGGGCTTCGTTTATTTCGTTTCGATCACTGGGATCACCGGGACCAAGTCCGCCGCCGCGGGCGACGTTGCGGGTCATGTGGCGCGTATCCGCGACCACACGGACCTGCCCGTCGCCGTCGGATTCGGCATAAAAACGCCGGACCAGGCGGCGGAGATCGCGGGCATCGCCGACGCCGTCGTCGTCGGATCGGCGCTGGTCAACGTGATCGCCGATGCCCGCGACACCGACGGCCACCCCCTACCCGAAACCGCGCCCAAGGTGCTAGACTTGGTGCGCGATCTGGCGGCCGGTGTGCGCGCCGCCAGACCCTCGAGTCCCCACCCCTTCGGAGGGTTTTCAAGATGAACTGGCTGCGTGATTTCGTTCGCCCCAAACTGAAAAGCCTGGTCGGCGGCGGCCGGGAAATCCCCGACAATCTGTGGCACAAATGTCCCAGTTGCAGCCAGATGATCTTCCACCGGGACCTGGAAAAAGGTCTACATGTCTGTCAGCACTGCGGCCATCACATGAGGATTTCGGCCGAAGCGCGGATGACGATGCTGTTCGACGAGGGCGCCTTCGAGACCATCGAATGGGACCCTCAGGTGCAGGATCCATTGAAGTTCCGCGACCGTGAAACCTATGCCGCGCGCCTCAAATCCGCCCGCGCCAAGACCGGCGACCAGGATGCCATCCTTGCCGGGGTCGGCCGCGTCAACGGCCAGCGGGCCGTGATCGCCGCCTTGAATTTCGATTTCATGGGTGGCTCCATGGGCGCCGCCGTCGGCGCCGGCATGTTGGCCGCGGCACGCAAGGCGGTGGACGAACGCGCCGCCTTCGTCGTTGTTCCGTCATCGGGCGGCGCGCGGATGCAGGAAGGCATCCTGTCGCTCATGCAGATGGCACGGACGACCATCGCCGTCGACGAGGTCAAGGAAGCGGGCCTTCCCTATATCGTCATTCTGACCGACCCAACCACGGGCGGGGTCTCCGCCTCCTACGCCATGCTGGGCGACGTACACATCGCCGAGCCGGGCGCGGTGATCGGCTTCGCTGGCCAGCGGGTCATCGAACAGACCATCCGCGAAACCCTGCCCGAAGGTTTCCAACGCGCGGAGTACCTGTTGGAACACGGCATGGTCGATATGGTCGTGCCCCGCGCGGAACTGAAGGAGACCCTGTCGCGGGTGATCGACCTGCTGCTCAATCCCGAACCGGGCCGCGAAGTCGAGGGCACGGACAAAAACCTGGAAATCCTCGAAGGCGAAGTCATCCCACCGCCGGGCAGCCACATGGCGATGGCCGAGACTGAAGGACCGGCGACCGATGACAGCCCATCGCAGCCCACGACCAATGCTTAGACATCGCCGGGGGCGCCGATGACAGCGGATACTCGGTCGTCCTCCGCTGCCTGCGATCAGATCCTCGCCCGCCTGCTGGCCCTGCACCCCAAGGTCATCGACCTGTCCCTGGACCGGGTCCATCGCCTGCTCGACCGGCTGGGCAATCCGCAGGATCGCCTGCCGCCGGTGGTCCATGTGGCGGGAACAAACGGCAAGGGGTCGGTCATCGCCCTGTTGCGGGCGCTGCTAGAGGCCCAAGGCCTGCGGGTCCATGTCCATATCTCCCCCCATCTGGTGCGTTTCAACGAGCGCATCCAGCTGGCGGGCCGGGAAATCACGGATACCGATCTGGAAGACCTGTTGGCCGAATGCGAAGCGGTCAATGGCGGCCAACCGATCACGTTCTTCGAGATCACCACCGCGGCCGCCCTGCTTGCCTTCTCGCGGACACCCGCCGACATCGTCATCCTGGAAACCGGCCTGGGCGGACGACTGGACGCGACCAATGTGGTCCGCCGCCCGCTGCTGAACGCGATTACCCCGGTCTCGCTCGACCATCAACAGTTCCTGGGCGAAACCGTGGCGGCGATCGCCGGGGAGAAAGCCGGCATCATGCGCCCCGGCGTCCCCTGCGTGATCGGCGCCCAGGTTGCCCAGGCCCAGGCCGTGCTCGACGACAAGGCGCGGGCCCTGGGCGCGCCGACGCTGAGCCGGGGGCGGGACTGGGAGATGACGGAAACGGCCGCGGGCGGCCTCCATCTGGACATCGGCGGCCGGTTGTCGGACCATCCGGCGCCGGCCCTGGCCGGCCGCCATCAACTGGCCAACGCGGCCCAGGCCCTGGTCTGCCTGGACGTCCTCACCGCACCGCACGGCCTGCCGGGCCTGCAGTGGAACGAAGCCCTGATCGCGCAGGGCCTTGCCGCCGCCCGCTGGCCGGCGCGCCTGCAGCGGCTGACACAGGGGCCGTTGGTCGACGCCCTGCCCCAGGGCTGGGAGCTCTGGCTCGACGGCGGACACAATGTTTCCGCCGGGGGAACCATCGCTGGCCATGCCGAGGACGCCTGGTCCGACCGGCCGCTGCACCTGATCTGCGGGATGTTGAATTCCAAGGACCCGGCGGCTTTCTTGACGCCCCTGGCGGCGGTCGCGGCGAGCCTCGTCGGGGTCGCCATCCCCGGCGAGGTCAACAGCCTATCCGCGGACGAAATGGCCGAAGCAGGCAAGGCCCGGGGGCTGCCTGCCGAGCCGGCGGTGGATGTAGCGAGCGCCTTGAGCAAGCTTAAAGCCGGGCAGGCAAGTCCGGCCCGGATCCTGATTTGCGGCTCACTCTATCTGGCGGGCGTGGTCCTGTCGGACAACGGGTGAATCCATACCCCCAGGCCCATCGCCGTGCCCCGTGATCGTCGGCAGGCAGGCCGGATCCGCTCACTTGACCGCATCGGGAACGGGCCTTAGCTATTGGTTGATCAGGAAACGGAAGGATCGCCCCTGCATGAGCAGCCGCTGCGACACCCATTATCATGACACGGCGATCAGCCGCGCCTATGCCCGCGTCCTGTGGGTCGCGTTGGTGGTCAACGGCACGATGTTCGCCGTCGAGTTGACCGCTGCTTTCCTGTCGCGTTCGGTCGCCTTACAGGCGGACGCTCTTGACTTCCTGGGCGATGCGGCGAACTACGGCCTGTCCCTCGCCGTCGTCGGCATGCACCTCAGATGGCGGGCCCGGGCGGCGCTGATCAAGGGACTGACCATGGGGCTGTTCGGCATCTGGGTCCTGGCGACGACGGTCTGGCGAATCCACGAAGGCGGCGTGCCGGAAGCCCATATGATCACCACGATCGGCACGCTGGCGCTGCTCGCCAACCTGAGCGTCACGGCGATGCTGTTCAAATATCGCGATGGCGACGCCAATATGCGCTCGGTCTGGCTGTGTTCGCGCAACGACGTGATCGCCAACATCGCGGTGATCGGCGCCGGAACCGGCGTCTGGATGAGCGGAACTTTCTGGCCCGACGTCCTCGTCGGCGCGGTGATCGCCCTGTTGGCGTTGACCGCCGCGATCGATGTGGTGCGCCGCGCCCGGGCGGAACTGACGGTCGCCAAGCAAAAATCCCCGGCGGCGGTGGAAGCGGCGGAATAGCCCGGCGCGTCTGGCCGGGAGCCGAGGAAGAAACCTAGAACGTATCCTTGCGCAGGCGCGTTTCGGCGAAGACCGCGACGTAATCGCCGCCCGACATGCCGATGGTGCGTTGCAGGTCGGGGCTGTCCGACCGGAGAAAGGGGTTGGTCTTCAATTCCTCGCCGATGGTCGACGGCACCGTCGGCTCGCCCTTGGCGCGGGCTACGTCGACCCGCTGCATGCGCGAAACCAGATCCGCGTTGTCCGGTTCGACGGAAAGCGCGAAGCGGCCGTTGGCCTGGGTGTATTCATGGGCGCAATAGACCCGGGTCGTCGGCGGCAGGCCCTTGAATTTGTCCAGGGATTTGACCATTTGCGCCGGCGTGCCTTCGAACAAGCGGCCGCAGCCCATGGCGAACAAGGTGTCGCCGCAGAACAGCGCCGTCGCGCCTTCGAACCAATAGGCGATATGCCCCCGGGTATGGCCCGGCACGTCGAACACGCGGGCTTCGGCGGCGCCCAGTACATAGCTGTCGCCCTCGCCGACCTGAACATCGATGCCGGGAATGCGGTCCCGGTCGGCGCGCGGGCCGACGATGGTGCAGCCAGTGCGTTTCTTGATCTCCAGGTTACCGCCGGTGTGGTCGTTGTGGTGGTGGGTGTTGAGGATATGGCTGATCGTCCAACCCAATTCCTCGGCGGCGTCCAGCACGGGACCGGCCACTGCCGGATCGATCACCGCGGTGTCCCCGGTTTCCAGGCAATGGGCCAGGTAGACATAATTATCGGAAAGGACGGGAACCTGGTGGATGTCCAGCGGGCTCATCTGATTCTCCTGGGGCCGTCGCCGTGGCGCATCGGCCGCGAGATTTAGAGGCGTCGGCGGCGCGCCCGATGGCGCGGCCGGGTCAGAGGTTCTGATCGATCCAGTCTTGGATCTGGCTTTTCGGCAATGCGCCGACTTTCGTGCCCTTGACCTCGCCATCCTTGAAAAGCATCAGCGTCGGAATACCCCGCACGCCGTATTTGCTGGGCGTCGTCGGGTTGTCGTCGATGTTGATCTTGGCGATGGTCAGCTTGCCGTCCATTTCGGTGGAAATCTCTTCCAGCGCCGGGGCGATCTGTTTGCACGGGCCGCACCATTCGGCCCAGAAATCGACCAGAACCGGCTGGTCGGCCCCCAGTACGTCGGCGTCGAAGGAATCGTCGGTCACCTGTTTGGGCATTGCTGTCTCACCTTTATCAAAAAGAAATCAATACATCGATGTCAGGAACGGATTTGGGGTCAACGGTGCGGTCCGGTGCCGGGGCGCTTTCCGGCCCGCGACGCGGGACCGACTTGTCCCTCACTCTGAATCTAGGGATGCCCCCGGCGAGCGTCAAGCCGGGGCATGGCCATCGAGAAGCGCGTCGGAAAGGGGCATCAGGCGCGGGCCGACGGTCCAGATCAGGGCCGCGCGCACGGGCCGGTCGGGGTAGAGCCCGCGAAGCGCCGCCCGATAGCCGGCCATCTGCCGCAGGTAGACCTCAGGAACCGCCTCCGGCACCTCAGGCGGCGGCCGATTGGTCTTGAAATCGGCGACCAGGACGTGGTCGGGCGCGATCAACAACCGGTCCAATCGGGCCATCACCGCACGCCCGCCCAAGAGGGCGACCAACGGCGCCTCGGCCCGGCTGCCCGGCCCGAACAAGGAACCCAGTTCGGGATCATCGATCACCGCAAGCGTCTCCGCCAAAAGCGATTCCGCCGCGGCCTTGCCGAGGCCCAGGCCGGGCCGCGCCAGGTAACGCCGACCGGCGGCCGGCCGCGCCTCGGCCGGCAGGTCGGGCAGGCCCTGCAACAACGCGTGGACAAGCAGGCCGCGCCGGAACCTGTCTTCGGCGCCGTCTCCGGCCAGGGGCGACAGACAGGGCGGGTCGACCTCCGGCCGCGACGGGGCCAGCGGCCGGGGCGGCTCGGGATCGAGCGGCGGCGGCCGATGCAGCCAATCGGGCGCGGCCGGCGGCGGCGCCATGTGATCGGTGGCCGGCACGTCCGGAAGACGTGCCTGCGGCGTGCTGAGGCGCAGCCCGTCACCCGTCAGGTCCGGATGCGGGTCGGCCACGGGCTCGGCGTCGGCGCGGTTCAACCCAGCGGCAATCAGATCGTACCAACAGCCCTCGGCCCGGCCGCGCTTGCCCTCCCATCCGGCGATGTAAAGCCGATCGCGCGCCCGGGTCATGGCCACATACAACAGGCGCTTTTCCTCGGCTTCGGCGCGGGCCTCAAGCGCGTCGCGCAGGGCCCGCGTCATCGTGGTGTCGTCGGCCTTGCGCCCCGGCCAGAACACCAGGTCGCCGTCCCATAGAAGGGCTTGGGACGATCCGCGGCCGGCGGCGGCGGCGCCCGCCTGGCAGGTGTCGGGCAGGAACACGATCGGCGCCTCCAGCCCCTTGGCGCCATGCACGGTCATCACCCGGACCTGTCCGCCCGCCTGTTCCAGGTCGCGCTTGACCTCGGTCCGGCCGCTGCCGACCCAATGGAGAAACCCTTCGAGCGACGGCGGGTGGTCGCGTTCGAACAACAGGGCGAGGGAAAGAAACTCCTCGATCGGATCCAGGGCATCGGGGCCGAGATGTCGGTGCAGGGCCCGCCGCCCGCCGCCCGGGCCGAGAACCTCGGCGTAAAACTCATAAGGCGGAACGAAATCGGCCCGCGCCATGAGAGCCGCCAGGCGGTCGCGCGCCGCGCGCCAATGGGCCTGCTCGTCCGCCCGCCGGCCAAGCTCGGCCCAAAGGCTGCCCGCCCGGCCCTGGCACAGCGGGGCCAAGTCCTGGTCGTCGCCGAAGTTGAACAGCGGTCCCTTGAGCACCGTCGCCAGGGTCAGGTCGTCTTCCGGCAACAGAACGAAGCGGCCCAGCGCCACCAGGTCCATGACCGCCATCTGCTCTGTCAGGACCATTCGGTCGGTGCCGCTGACGGGAATGTTCCGGGCCTTCAGGGCACGCACCATCTCGGCCATGAAACGGCCGCGCTTACGCACCAGGATCAGGATGTCGCCGGGGCCGATCACCCGGCCCGCCGATTCCAGAACGGCCTCTTCGTCGCGCCAGACGGCGATCCGGCCGGCGATGGCCTCGGCGACCTGGACCAGTGGCGCACGGCGCCCCGGCCGATCCAAGGGCGCGTCCCAGGGATCTTCGGCGTCTTCGTCTTCGGGCGTCACCGTGGGCCAAAGTTCGACCAGGCCGGCATCGGCGGCGCGATCGACCAGGTGACGCACCGGCCTGGCCTGCACCGACAACTGGCGGCGCAGGGTGTCGGGCTCGAATGTACGGTCGACGGCGGCCAAT
>JANQIJ010000039.1 GCA_028282185.1 Rhodospirillales bacterium | reverse complement strand
CCCGGGTCGCTGGCGGCTGGTTCAGGAAGCCATTCACCGAAGCAAAAATCAACAATTCCCTTAGGTATATTCCCGGGGCGCCAATGAATGCCGGTGCTCTCAAGCGGCCGGGGGGCCTGGCGTGCCGGGCCGCCCGGATAGATTGAGCGTCGGCCGGGGACGCTTTGGGCGGGTCGATTGCCAGGCGTCGGCCGCTCCGGTCTAAGGTGTTTCCGCATCCTCGCCGCGCGATGGGTTTGCCGTGGCGTCCGTCGAGCCTTCGGTCGTCGCGGCCGCTTCGTCGGGGTTGACGTAGGCGACGAAGGTTTCCGGCCGGTCGGGTTGAGTCGCCAAGGCGACGACCATATCGATGGTTTCGTTGTCTGAACTGAGCGGCAGGCGCAAGGTCATCAACATGGACAATGCTTTGCGGCGCAGCGGGTAAGTGTTGCGGAAAAGGACCGGGGCGCGGGCCTCGACCGTGGCTGAGTACTGCTCGGCAACCACGTGGCCGGATTTTGCCGGCAGGCCGTTGCGGACTTCCTCGCCCTTGTTCTCCCGCCCGTAAAGCGCGGCCCGTCCTGTGCCCCAAAAGCGGTAGACGAACCGAAGGCCTTCATTGGCCGGGTCCGCCGCGATGACATCGACAACGACGGCCATGGGGATCACCGATGGGGGCAATTCATGCAGCTTGAAGTCGCCCCAGGCGGGGGCCAGCCGGTCGCCCTTCTTGTCCTGCCAATAGGCCAGGGCCTGGGCGAAATCCGCCGGCATGTTCCCGGCTTCGGCGGGGACGACGACGTATTCCAACTCACCCATGCTGGCGGCCGTGGTCGACCACGTTTCGCGGTTGGCCTTGTCGCCCCGGGTCCGGGCGCCCTTCGCGCCGTCGCCGCCGTTTGTCGTGGAACCTGCCATGATCACGAGTATGATAGACACCCGTTATCGTTTCCTGACAAGCGTTATTTGAATACAATAATAGGATATTTCCGTTCATGGTGCCGCGCCCGACCATCGGTATCTTGCTCGACCATGCATCCGACGGCAGCTTCTCGAAACGCCCCCATTACGCCCTGCGCAACGCCTATTTCGACGCCATATGGCGGGCTGGCGGTTTGCCTCTTGGGGTCGGATATCTGGCGGGGGCCGAAGAGTCCACATTGGAAAAGATCCAGGGTCTGCTGATCCCGGGCGGCTTCTATCCCTTTCCCGAGGCCTATTACGGCGATGTCCAAGGGGAAACCATTTCTGGGGGTGCCGTGCCGGACATCGGCCTCGCGGACCAAGGTCCGGTGGTGGCGGGCGTCGTGGGTCCGGGTGATCCGCCGCCGGGGCGCCATGCGGCGGAACTGGCCTTGCTGGCCGCCGCGCTCGAACAGCGCCTGCCGGTCCTGGGGATTTGCGCCGGCATGCAGGTGATCGCCACCCAGGCCGGGGTGCGTCTGTTCAAGAATCTGCGTAATCAGGTCGATTGCGCCGTCGACCATCTGGACGAAAAACCGGCGGAGGAACCGGCCCATGCGGTCCGTGTCGCGCCGGGCACGCGGCTGCACGATATCCTCGGGTGTGACGAGATGTGGGTCAATACCGCCCACAACGAGGCGCCGCGCCCGCCGCTCGACGACGACGGGAAGCGTTTCGCCGCCGGGGATGCCGCCGCCGGCGCGGTGCCCTGGCCGGCGGCCTTGGTCGCCAGCGCCGTGGCGTCCGACGGCGTGATCGAGGCGATCGAGCGCCGCGATCAACCGTTCTGCATCGGCGTGCAATGGCATCCTGAGTTCTTCTTGGACGAGGGCGATCCCAATCTGTCCCTATTCAACGCCTTCGTCGCGGCGGCGGCCGACTGATATGGCGACGCCGCGGGATTTCCTTGGAAAGGCGTTGGCCAGGGCCTCCGGGACCCATCGGTATCGCCGGTTGCGGCGCCATGGGATTGCCCATGGCGCGACGACTGCGGAACGCCGACGTCGAGGTCTGAGGATATGATGTCAAAAAAGTTGAAGATATGGGTGATTTTGCCTCGCGCATGATCATTGACCTTGAAAAATTCGCGGAATCCCGCGGGATCGTGTTCTCCTTCGTGCGCGATGAACGGGACATGATGGACTTTTTTGACGCCCAGGCGCTGTTCACAGGATCAAACCCGCCCCATACCCTGGTGATATGCTCAATCTTATCTTCGAAGTCCGTCAAGAAATTAGACAAAATATTTCCGTCGGCGACATCCATGATCGACGCGTCCATGTCGGGCGTACCCTACCGCGCGGTCGCGGGGGACCTGACATTCATGGCCGGTGGCATGGCCGGTGGCGTTGGCGCTTTCGAAGCCGCGTTGCTTGTGGAGATTCGGCGCATGGCGCCCCTGGACGGGGTCGTTCAATGACGGGCCAACCGTCATGAGCGGCCGTTTGGTCATCGTCCTGGCCAGCCTGTCCGCTGCGCTGGCCGTGGCCTTGGGGGCCTATGGCGCGCATGGCCTGGCCGCCGAGGCTGCCTTGATCGACCAGTTCGACACGGCCAACCGTTACCATATGTGGCACAGCCTGGCGTTGTTCGGCGTGGGCTTGTTCCTCAAGCAGCGGGAATACCGGGGCACGCGGGACCGTCTGGCCCAACTGGCAGCTATTGTCTTGGTGCTCGGCATCGTCTTGTTCTGTGGGACGCTCTATGCCGGGACCCTGTTGTCCGTCCAAGGGCTGGGGGCCCTGGCGCCGGTCGGTGGCTTGTCCTTCATCGCCGGCTGGCTGTTGCTTGCCGCCGCCGCCTGCCGCTCGGTCTGAGCTTCGGACCGCAGCGATCGGCAACGGCCGCGGCCGCCGCAATCACCGGCGCATCAGACCCTTGCGAGGGGCCGTTTTAGGGTGTATTCGAGGGTTCAGGATATATTATTTCGAATTCAGAATGTTTTAATCGCCGACTTCGAGCCAGGCCTCGTCCAAGGAATTCGCGTCGGCTGTTTCGATGGGGGCTGGGCCGCGCGTATGTGAAATGGCCTGACCCCGGGCCGACAGATGAACGAATCGATGGCCCTTGGCGCGGAATGCGCTGGCTAGGTTTTCCGCATGGTCCAACAGACGGGCTTGAAACCTGGGTTCGACCATGCGATCGGCCATTGCCCGCGCGCGGTGCCAGTCCTCTGCCTGGACCGCGGCGAGCAACGCGATGATCGCCCGTTCGTCCCCCGTGGTTCCGCGGCACCAAACCTTCATGAACTGCATGGGCCGACGGGCGCCGCCGTTGAGCTCTTCGATCAGGCCTTTCAAGGCGATCATCGCCACCGAGGCTGAACCGGTTCCGAAATGAGCTTTGTACTGCATGCCGACGTAAGTCCAATTCTCCGGACCGTGAAGCCATAGGCGGAATGATTTGATCACCAGGCATTCCGGCAGGTCCAGGTTGGAAAAATCCCGTCGTCCTGGTGCGCCGACGCCGCCGTTGCCGGCGGATGGGCCCGCCGCGTCGCGGGTGCCGCCGTCATCCGTGGTCGCGCCGGGCGCCGGGGGGCCTGGTTGATCGGGAGTGAAGGGCAGGGACATGGGGATCGCTCGCTTTCGTTTTGTTCCTTCGTTCCTATGTTAATAATGCAAATCATTATTATTTGCAAGACAAGCGGTAAACGGCATGCATGCATCAGGCGTTCGCGGCCTTGGGCCGAGGTCGTCGCGCGGAGACGGGCATGCGGCGGGCGCGACGTGGATGCCATCGGGCGGCGGCCGTGACAAACCGGGCGCCGTGCAAGTGACATGGCGCTGCCCGTGGATCGGCCGGCAGTTAACCCGGCCCGCAATGCCAGGGTGCGGGCAGCGGCAAGAGCGCGGCCGTGTCCGGCGGCCGACGGATCAGGGGTCGCGGCGGGCCGGCCATGCCGGCCCTGGGGATCGGTTAGTTCAGTGTCAGAGTGTCAGGACGTCCCGCAGGACATCGAGCACGATGCCCGTGCTGCGTTCAAGCAGGACGATGTCGTCATGGACGATCACCCGTTGGGTGTCAGGCCGCGGCGGCGGCAGATTTATCACGGCCTCATACGGCAGCGGGTTCTTGACGACAGCCGCGGGCAGCTTGCCTTGCCTTGCGGGTCGAGGCGATGGCGCAAGGCGTCCGGTAGGGCTTTGACCGTCGTCAAGCCCGGCTTCTTGGTGTCATCCTGCAAAACCGTGCGCGAGGCCCGGTCCTGCGGCGGTTCGGAACGGTCGAATCGGTCCTGGCCGTAATGTCGTCCGTCGTCGCCGGTCAACAGATCGTCGCTGCGGATATCATCCGTCGCTTTGCGATAGCGGCCATCCTTGGTGGTGGCATACCGGCCATTGCCGAGTATCTCGACCAGCAGGCGTTTTTCCGTAGCGCTGAAGCCTTGGTTCGCAGCGGCCTGGGCCTGGGCTTCGGGCGCCGGCACCAACGTACAAGCGAGCGCCGCGGCTGCAACGAAACAGGTCAGTGTCCGTGTTATCAAATCCCCCGTCTCAAGACCAAAAACAACCTAGACCGCTATATGGGGGCGGATTGGCGCGGTTCGAACGAAAACCGGCGCTCCTTGTGAGGCGCCGGCGATCTGCCATGCAAATCGTCGGTTTTCGGTCAGGCGGCGGCGCGGATCGCGGCGGCCCGCACGCTGTCCGCCACGTGGCTTTCGAATTGTTCGAAGTTGCCTTCGAAACGTTGCGTAAGGTCACGCGCCTGGGCGTCGTAGGCGCCGCCGTCGCGCCAGGTGTTTTTCGGGTTCAAGACTTCCGTCGGCACGTCGGGACAGCCGTTCGGGACCAACACGCCGAAGTTCGGATCGGCGGTGAAGCCGGCGGTATCGAGCTTACCATCCAAGGCCGCGTGCAGCATTGCCCGGGTATAGGCGATCTTCATCCGTTCGCCCTCGCCGTAACCGCCGCCGGACCAGCCGGTGTTGACCAGCCAGCATTTGGCCCGGTGTTTGGACATCTTCTCGCCCAGCAGTTTGGCATAGACCGTCGGATGACGCGGCATGAAGGGCGCGCCGAAACAGGTCGAAAAGGTCGCCTGCGGTTCCTTCAAGCCCCGTTCCGTGCCGGCGACCTTCGCGGTGTAGCCGGACAGGAAATGGTACATGGCCTGATCCGGGGTCAATTGACTGATCGGCGGCAACACGCCGAAGGCGTCACAGGTCAGCATGACGATATCTTTCGGCTGGCCGCCGCGGCCCGAGGCCGAGGCATTGTCGACCTTGGAAATGTCGTAGCTGACCCGGCCGTTTTCGGTCAGCGAGGAATCGAAGAAGTCCAACGCGCCGGTCACCGGGTCCATCACGACGTTTTCGATGATCGATCCGAAAGCATGACACAGGTCGTAGATCTCGGGCTCGGACTCATGGGTCAGGTTGATCGTCTTGGCGTAGCAGCCGCCCTCGAAATTGAAGATCCCCTCGGCGCCCCAGCCATGTTCGTCGTCGCCGATCAGAACCCGCGACGAATCGGCTGAAAGCGTCGTCTTG
>JANQIJ010000364.1 GCA_028282185.1 Rhodospirillales bacterium | reverse complement strand
GCCGCGGTCAGATCCTTGAACGCATCATCCGCCGCGGGGTTGTCCGGATCCAGATCCGGGTGGCGCTCGCGGGCAAGCTTGCGGTAAGCCCGCTTGATCTGATCCGGGGTCGCGTCCCGGGCGACGCCTAAGATGTCGTATGCCGACTTCATGAAAGTGCGCTTCTTGGTCTGGCTTGGGCCGGGCCGAAAACCGGAACGGCCGCGTCTAGTTGACGACGCGCCAACTGCCGTCCGGTTGGCGGCAGGCGGTGCCGCTTGCTTTCTCGGTCTTGCCGTCGACGACGATGGAGGTTTCGAACTCGCGGCAGTTGCGTCCCTCGGCGGTCTGGTAGGTGCGGGTCGGGGTGACGCTGCCCGACGCCTTGCTGTCCGGGTTGTTCCAGGACGACGTTTGATTGGTGCGGTTGTATTCCAGGGCGTCCTGCGCGGTGCGTTCGGCATAGGCCCGGTCCGCCTTGTCCAGGGACTTGCCGAATTCGCCGCCGAAATAAGCGCCGGCCAAAGCGCCAATTGCAACGGCGGCCATCTGGCCCTTGCCGCCGCCGACCTGCGATCCGAGCAGCGCCCCAAGACCGCCACCGACCAGCGTGCCAATGGTTTCTTTTTGGCCGCGATCGCTGGTTTGACAGGCAGCCAAGGTGACGGCCAGCACGGCAACGCCGGCAAGTCTCGCGAATTTCATGGTTCTCGACCTCATGTCAGTTTGACCTTTTCGTTGTTCGATCACGCCGCGCCGGGCGGCATCCTGCGATTGCGCCCCGCAGGACCCGTGTCGGCGGCGGACGCTTTGGAAATCCCTGCGGTCATGCTAACGGGAAATCGTTAACATTCGACGAGCATTACCCCGCTGGCGGCGGGGTCACGCCGCGTCCACCGCCGGACGATGGACAATATGCCGCTATTATGGCAGTCCTTTGGCGGTTTTTCCGCCCCGATTTTTAAGAGGGATTCCGACCTCATGACCGACGACAGCGCGCCGCCGCCGCGCCAGGCCGCGACCGATGATCCCATCGGCCTGTTCCGCGCCTGGCTTGCCGAAGCGGAAGCCAGCGAGCCCAGCAATCCCAACGCCATGGCCCTGGCGACGGCGACGGCCGATGCCCGGCCGTCGGTCCGCATGGTTTTGCTGAAGGACGTTGACGCGCGGGGCTTCGTTTTCTACACCAACCTGGAAAGCCGCAAGGGCGGCGAACTCACGGCCAATGCCCAGGCCGCCTTGTGTTTTTACTGGAAGACCCTGGAGCGTCAGGTCCGCGTTGTCGGCCCGGTCGAGCCGGTCGATCCGGCCGAAGCCGACGCCTATTTCGACAGCCGCCACCGGTCATCCAGGATCGGCGCCTGGGCGTCGCGCCAATCGCGTCCGATGTCGGGCCGGTTCGAACTGGAAAAACAGGTCGCCGTCTATACCGCGAAATTCAATGTGGGCGCTGTGCCGCGCCCGGAATTCTGGTCAGGCTTCCGGGTCCGGCCGCAGGAGATCGAGTTCTGGACCGAAGGCGCGTTCCGTTTGCACGAACGGATCGTTTACCACGCCGGCGACAGCGGTTGGGAGACCGAACGGTTGTTCCCATGACCGAGCCCGCTGCGCCCCGGACGGATCAGGCCGCGCCGCCCGACAACGCGGGCGGTTCCGATGACCTGGGCGGTCCGGTGTACCAAAACGCCGGCCTGATGCGGCTTGCGACCTATGCCTCGGTCGCCGTCGCCAGCGTCTTGATCGCCGTCAAGCTGGTCGCCTGGACAATGACCGAATCGGTCAGCCTGTTGAGCACCTTGATCGATTCCCTGCTTGATGCCTTTGCTTCGATCATCAACCTGATCGCCGTGCGCCAGGCGCTGCAACCGGCCGATAGAGAACATCGCTTCGGCCACGGCAAGGCCGAACCGCTTGCCGGACTGGCGCAGGCGGCCTTCATCTGCGGATCGGCCATTTTCCTGTTGCTCGAGGCCGGCGACCGCCTGGTCCATCCCCGGCCCGTGGTCAACACGGAAATCGGCTATGCGGTGATGGTCTTTTCCATCGTCCTGACCGTCGGTCTGGTCCTGTTTCAGCGTTACGTGGTGCGAAAATCCGGATCGCTCGCCATCGGCGCCGATTCCCTGCACTACCAGACCGACGTGATGATCAATCTCAGCGTCATCGCCTCGCTTTACATCGCGTCCGAGTTCGGTTTCTTGGCCGCGGACCCGCTGTTCGCCGTGGCCATCGCCGCCTACATCGTCTACGGCGCCTGGCGGATCGGCCAAAAATCCCTGGACATCCTCATGGACAAGGAGCTGTCCGACGACGACCGGCAGCGGATTTACGACATCGTCCGCGCCCATCCAGATGTTCGCGGCATGCACGACCTGCGGACCCGTAACACCGGGACTCAGGTGTTCATTCAATTGCATCTAGAGCTAGACCCTCAGATGACCTTGATCCAGGCGCATGAAGTCACCGACGCCGTCACCGACCAATTGACCGCGGTCTATGCCAACGCCGAAGTCATTATTCACGAGGATCCGGAAGGGGTCGACGAGCCGCGGGCCCAATTCGATTGACGCGCCGCGGTCGGCCAGGGACCGGCATGACGACACAAGACGCAGGATGGGAAGGCAGAGAACGGAACATGCCGCAGGACCGGACGCTTGCCTTTCTGGCCGACCCGGCGACTCACGGCCTGCCGCCGGGGGCGTCCGTCAAGATCATTGAAACCCATGTGTCCTGGGTTTTCCTTGCCGGCGAGCAGGCCTTCAAACTGAAGAAGCAAGTTCGCTTTCCCTACCTGGATTTCACTGGGCTTGCCGACCGGCAGCGGGCCTGCGAGGCCGAACTGCGGATCAATCGGCGGACGGCGCCCGACCTTTATCTGGGGCTTCGACGAGTGACCGAAACCACGGAGGGAGCCCTTGAACTGGACGGCGCGGGGCCGGTGGTCGACTGGTTGGTGGGCATGCGCCGCTTCGCCGACGACGCGTTGTTCATCGACTTGGCGGCCGATGGACGTTTGCGCCGCCGCCTGACAGAGGATCTGGCGGACGCCATCGCCGAATTCCACGGCGCCGCGGATTACAGCCCGGAATGGGGCGGCAGTACGCGCATCCGTGCGATCGTCGACAACAACGACACCAGTTTCCGACAGCTTGCCGAGGGGCCGTTGGCGGCGTGCTTCACCCCAGGCGCCATCGACCAATTGACGGCGGGGTCGCGCGTCTGGTTGGAGCGGGTCTCGGATTTGCTGGATGCCCGACGCGACGCGGGGCGGGTGCGCCATTGCCATGGCGACCTGCATCTGGCCAACATCTGTTTGTACGAAGGCCGGCCGACGCCGTTCGATGCGATCGAATTCTCCGACCTGTTCGCCCGCATCGATGTGTTTTACGACCTGGCCTTCCTGCTGATGGACCTGGACCATCGCGGGTTTCGTCGCCTCGCCGCGTTCGTCCTGAACCGTTACCTGGACCAAGGCGGTCCGCCGCCTGATCCGGACGCCGGCGATGCCAGGCCCGGCGACGATGTCGCCGGATTGGCCGCGCTGCCATTGTTCCTGTCCATGCGGGCGGCGGTGCGGGCGCATGTTTCCGGGGCCCAGGCGGCGGGGCTCGCCGATCCGGCCACGCGCGCCGGCCGCCAGGCCGAGGCCGGCGCCTATTTCGCCCGGGCCTTGTCGTACCTGGACGTCCCGGCGCCCCGTCTGGTCGCCGTCGGCGGCCTGTCCGGCAGCGGCAAAAGCCGCCTGGCGCGGGAACTGGCCAGCCATCTGGGCGCCGCGCCCGGCGCCCGGGTGGTTCGTTCGGACGTCACCCGCAAGCGCCTTGCGGGCATAGATATTCAGGACCGTCTGGCGCCCGAATTCTACACGCCGGAATGGTCGGCGCGGACCTATCGGGCCTGTTTCGCCGAAATCAGGACGGCCTTGACAGCGGGCCGCGCGGCGGTGTTCGACGCCGTTCAGGCCAAACCCGAAGAACGGGCGATGATCGCCGGTCTGGCTCGCGACGCGGGCGTGCCGTTCGACGGGATCTGGGTGTCCGCGCCGCTCGACGTCCGCCTCCGGCGCATCGCCGACCGCCAGGCCAACGTGTCCGACGTGACGCCCGAAGTGGCCCGCGGCCAGGAAGACTACGACCTGGGCGATGTCGGCTGGTCCGAGGTCTCGAGTACCGGGGCGAAACAGGAAACCGTGGACCAGGGCCTGACCCTGCTCGGCTTGCCGGTTTCGGATGCCTCAGGGGTTTCCTGACTGCGGTTTCGACATGCTAGTCTGCGGCCCAAGGCCAGCGACGGGAACGCATACCGGAAATCGTTCCGGACAGCGTCCCGGAATCAAATCAGGAACCCGCCCAGAAATCCGTTATGTCACAGATACACCGTCGCATCCTGACAGCCGCCCTGGGTGGGCTTGAGGAAGAGCAGGCCGCCTATTTCGCCGATATCGCCGACAAGTTGGACGAGGATCCGCGCACCGAAACGGCGCCCAACCTCGTTTACCTGGTGTTGGCGGATACGGTTCGATACCTGCCGACCTACCTGGAGAAGAAGGAACTGATTAACCGGCTGTTCCGTTTCGTGCAAAGCCGCCACAACCGCCTGCGCCGGGTGATCTACGATCCCCGGTTCATCGAGGATAAGAGCATGTTGACGCCGATCACCGGCGATTTCGTTGCTGAAATCGTCGAGGCCACCCTGCTGCGCTATGAGCAGGGCGAGATCGACGACGGCGAACGCAGCGTGCACCGCATGACCTTCGACGGCCTGGACGGCGGCGACGGCGGCGGCAATGTCGATTTCCCCTATAT
>JANQIJ010000350.1 GCA_028282185.1 Rhodospirillales bacterium | reverse complement strand
TCATTTGGCCCAACATATCAAAGAATTGACCGACCAAGGTCATCCGGTCGTGATCGACGCTTATTCACCCAGGTCACGGGACCGGATGGTCAAAGTGCTGGATGAGCGCGGCATTGGCTTGCGGTTTGCCGACAATTGGCGCGATGCAATCGATGGCGGTGCTGCGCCGGCGGCCGTGGTGCTCGGCTTGTCCAGGGGTTTCGTTTTGGACGGTGTGGCCGCGCTGATCACTGAACAGGACATTCTGGGCGAACGTGTGGTCCGCCGCCACAAGGTCAAGGTTCAACCGGAGAATCTGATCGCCTCCGTCGCCGAGCTGTCGGAGGGCGATCTGGTGGTTCACGCAGAGCACGGCATCGCCCGCTATGCAGGCCTGAAAGCCATCGACGTCGGCGGTGCGGCCCATGACTGTCTGATGCTGACCTATCTGGG
This sequence comes from Rhodospirillales bacterium, assembly GCA_028282185.1. Taxonomy (GTDB): domain Bacteria; phylum Pseudomonadota; class Alphaproteobacteria; order Rhodospirillales; family Casp-alpha2; genus UBA1479. The sequence goes on along the minus strand of JANQIJ010000350.1, from coordinate 4,622 downwards.
TGGTGACAAACTGTTCATTCCCGTGGAGAACCTGGAGGTCGTGACCCGATACGGCGCGGAAAGCGCCAGCGTTCAGTTGGACAAACTGGGCGGCGCGGCTTGGCAAGCCCGCAAGGCCAAGATGAAGGCACGGATAAAGGACATGGCCGATCGGTTGATGCGGGTCGCGGCAGAGCGCATGTTAAGCGACGCGCCCAGATTTCAACCGCCGCCGGGCGCTTATGAGGAATTTTGCGCCCGCTTTCCGTTCGACGAGACAGAAGACCAGTTGCGCGCCATCACGGAGACCCTGGAAGACATGGCCGGCGGGCGGCCGACCGACCGCCTGGTCTGCGGCGATGTCGGCTTTGGCAAGACCGAAGTTGCGTTGCGCGCGGCCTTTGCCTGTGCCTTGGAAGGACACCAAGTCGCGGTCGTGGTGCCGACAACTCTGCTGTGTCGCCAGCATTTCCGGACGTTCCAGGCGCGATTCCAGGGGTTTCCGGTGAAGATCGCGCAGATGTCGCGCTTGGTCAGCGCCAAGGATCAGCGCGAGGTCAAGGCCGGTCTGGCGGCGGGGCAGATCGACATCGTCATCGGCACCCATGCGCTTCTGGCCAAAGACGTCGCGTTTCGTGATTTGGGGTTGCTGGTCATCGACGAAGAGCAGCATTTTGGTGTCGCCCACAAGGAAAAGTTGAAGTCACTGAAGGGTGCCGTCCATGTCCTGGTGCTGAGCGCGACGCCGATTCCCCGAACCCTGCAGATGGCAATGACCGGACTTCGGGAAATGAGCCTGATCGCGACGCCCCCGGTCGATCGCCTGGCGGTGCGGACGTTCGTGCTACCCTATGACCCGGTGGTCATTCGCGAGGCGGTCCATCGCGAACTGCATCGCGGCGGCCAGGTTTTCTACGTCTGTCCGCGGGTCGCGGACCTGGACACAGTCGCGGCCCAGGCGGCGGAGCTGGCCCCGGAGGCCCGGATTGCCGTGGCCCATGGGCGGATGCGGCCGGCGGAATTGGAAGACGTGTTCCAGGCCTTTGCCGATCGCGCCTATGACATTCTGGTGTCGACCAATATTATTGAATCGGGTTTGGACCTGCCATCTGTCAACACCATCATCATTCATCGCGCCGATCGGTTCGGCCTGTCGCAGTTGTATCAGTTGCGTGGCCGCGTCGGCCGTTCGAAAGTTCGGGCCTACGCCTACCTCACGCTGCCGGTCCGGCGAAAACTCACGCCAACGGCGGAAAAACGGCTTCAGGTCATGCAGACCTTGGATACGCTGGGTGCCGGCTTCACGCTTGCCAGCCACGACCTGGATATTCGCGGCGCCGGCAATTTGTTGGGTGAAGAGCAATCGGGACAGATTCGCGAGGTCGGCGTCGAACTCTATCAGCGGATGCTCGAAGAGGCCGTCGCCGAAGCCCGCGGGACCGCCGGCGAGCACGCCGGCAAGGCGGACTGGAGCCCGCAGATTTCTCTCGGCACCGAAGTTCTAATTCCCGAGACCTTTGTTCCCGAGTTGGGCGTGCGCTTGGAGCTCTATCGGCGTATTTCGCGTCTCACTACGTCAGAGGAGGTTGAGGCCATTGCCGAAGAACTGGCGGACAGGTTCGGGGTCTTGCCGCTCAGCGTCGAAAATCTGCTGGACGTGGTCAAATTGAAGGCCGCCTGCCGTGCGGCCGGCGTTGCCAGGGTCGATGCCGGGCCGCGCGGCGCCACGGTTCAATTTCATAACGACGACTTTGCCGACCCGGCCGGACTGGTCGCTTGGATCGGTGATCAGCAGGGACGGGCCAAACTCCGCCCCGACCATCGTATGGTTTATTCGGGCGATTGGGACACGCCGCGACAAAAATACAGCGCGGTGCGCCACGTTCTGCGCGAATTGGCCGCGATCGCCGCCGGCCAGCGCCTGCCCGCGGCCTAGAAGACAGCGCCGCACACCGCACAAACCGGCATGGCTGCGGTCACCGCCTCAGTGCACGGCCTTGGTCCCGGGCGCGGGCGCCGCTGACGGATCGCCGACGGCAAGATTGAGGTCCCAGCCGGCTTTTTCCGCGGCGCTGACGATCATATGACAGAACCCATGAAGCAATTTCTTGTCCAGCGTGACCGTCACGTTCATGCCGTTGAGGGTCGTCAGGCCAAGCACCAGACGCGTGCCATCCCAGGGTTTGACCTTGGCCCCGTTGACGATCATTGGGCCGGTATTCGCGGTCAGATCGACGTTGTCCTCGTCATGGCCCTTGGTGAAATTCGATTCCTGCAACGCGGTTTGATGCTCCATACCGAGCACCGCATCCCGCACTTCTGGCAAGACCAGTGGAAGCGGGGCGGGCACGTCTTCGGCAGGGGCCGCGCCCGGCTGGGCTGCCGCCGATCCCAGCGCCGGCGGCGCTGAGGGAGCACGCCGCAGAACGCCCTCGAGGTCGGCCGTATCCGCCAGTTGTCCGCCCAATGAAGGCCAAAGCGCGGCAACGAAACGGCGGGTCAACCACAAGCGGTATTCCGTCTTGGCGGTTGTCCCGATGCGCAAGAGCAAGCGGTCTTCCGTGGGCACGTATTTGACCGTCAATTGATGGAGTTGATTGCTCATCGACGCGGCGGGTCAGGCCGAAAAGGTTGCGGGCTTGCCGCCGGTCGCCTGTGCCGCGTCGAGCATGCGGGCGAGCACCTGGGGCTCTTGGGCGCCGGAAATGACCATCGGTCCTTCGAATACGAAGGACGGCACGCCATTGACACCCAGGCGATGGGCTTGAGCGTTTTCCTGGATGACGTCATCTGCGTCGCTGCGACTTTCGAGATGTTGGCGGGCATTTGCACCGTCGAGTCCCTGCTGCTCGGCGATACGCACCAAGACGTCTCTGTCGCCAATATCATGGCCTTGGACAAAATAATTCACGAACAGGGCCTCGACGATGGCGTCCGTTCGGCCGTGGCGCCCGGCGAATTTGACCAATCGATGGGATTCGACCGAGTTTGGTGTCCTTTCGATGCGATCGAAGGCGAATTCGATCGCAACGGATTGACCAGCATCGCCGATTGCACCGTAAATTCGCCTGACCCGGGTTTCGCTGCCAAATTTCTTGACCAAATAAGCCGTGCGGTCGATCCCTTCGGGGGGCATTTCCGGATTCAGCAAGAACGGCCGCCAAGTGAGCGAGACCTCAAGGTCAGGGCGCAGGCTCAGCGCCTGTTCCAGGCGTTTCTTGCCGATGTAACACCACGGACAAACTGTATCGAAGATGACGTCGATGTTCATCACTGTGGCGGTCACCTCTGGCAAAACCGGCTGCAAAACTCCCGGCACGACCCTGCCGATCGAACGAAATGGAAAGTCCGAATGGAAAGTATAATGGGGTTGGGCATGGATGCCCAACCCCATCATGGTTTGTGATTATCGAACGACAAATCGCCAAATGAACACCGTGTAACTATCCGGAATGGGGGCTCCTTGCGTCCTGTCGCGCCCGGCGCTCGGTTAGAGAGTCCAAAGCGGCGAGAAGCGGGCGGGTTTTTGGTAGAGCGCGCGGTTGAACGCGGCCCATTCACTGGGCGAGAAGGGGCGCTCGTTTCGGGCGTTTTCCGCGATCACCCCTTTGCCGAGGATGTAGTGGCGAAACAGCATCAAATGACTAAGCATGGCTCTCTCCTTTCGTGATAGAGCACTTGACTGTCTCCGATTATACGCACCCTGTGCGCAAATCTCAAGAAAAAAGCGCACATAGTGCGCACATAAAAGGTCTATATAAATAGATAAGAATTTTCCAACCGCATCAGGCGTTTGTTGCGCCGGGCGCGATGTCGGCTGTCTTTCGTCTATTCTCCAAATTTCAGGATAGGTTGATGATCAAAAGTCAGGGATCATGCATATCAAATGGTTATCATCCGGGTTCAGGTCGCCCCATCGGAGGCATGAGCGAAGCGAATTGCCGTGAGATATGTAAAATGGCGAGTCACACGAGACAAAATGCGAACTATTCCTTCGCTATTGCGCTACGATAAAGCAATCCTGTTGGAGGTCGCCCGAGGGACAGAGAAATAGGTGAAAAGCGTCCGCCAGCGGCCAATATCATCGGAGTCTTCCGCCGAAAATAACTTGCCGAACTGACCAGAGGTGCGCCGTGCTCTCGCCCGGGTCGCGATCGTAGATGACGATGCCCGCCTGCGCGCCGCGCGCCCGAGTTCGTGTTCCAAACCGAGCGCGGCTTGTCCATGACGCTATGGGTGAGGAATGTCGACGCCAAGACCGGCTCCGATCGCAGCGTCCCGGCGCGCCAGGGTATGGCAACGAGACTTGAACGTCCGGCTTCATCCGCCGCGGCAATCGCCGCTGAAAGCAGGGCTGCATACGGTTCAGGATCGCTGAGATCGGACGGGAAAAATAACCTTGATGACGCCGGCCCTGGCTTTGGCCAATGCAAGGGTTTGCGTTCGCATCGCCTCCGGCCGGATTGGATTGCGTTTGTTGAACCGCAAGACGATGATGACTTCCCGCGGGAGCAGTATTTGTTCGCCTTGCGGCGGTTGAGGCCGTTGGATTTTTGACTGATCTAGAGGGTTTAGGATGTCGTATTCCGGGTTGATAGCATTTGTTGGTTTTGCCGTCGCCGCCGTCGCCATGCTACTCGTCA
>JANQIJ010000345.1 GCA_028282185.1 Rhodospirillales bacterium | reverse complement strand
GCGAGGCACACACAACGATCGCCCCACGCGCCGCCAAGTCGCGGGCTATCGCGTCGCCAATCATGCCGCCGCAGCCAAGGACAAGAACCTTCATCAACGCACTTCGACTTCCAGTAAACTCGACGTTCGTGTGCAATGCTAGATGCGGCTTTTATGAGCGACAAGTGCGCGTCATTTTGCTACCGCACCACAGATATCGATTCGGTCGAGGAGGTCGCCGAGCACGAAATAGTGCAGCAGAATCGGCGACGAATGGCGTTCGCACTTTTGTTCCAGGGGGGCGGAGAGGGAGGGAGAAAGTTCGGACTCTCCGCCCAGCGCCCAAGCGGGCGCCGCGCGGTCGGCGCGCCCCATCGGAGGCATGAGCGAAGCGAATTGCCGTGAGATACGTAAAATGGCGGATGGGGTGGGATTCGAACCCACGAGACGGTTTCCCGCCTGCTGGTTTTCAAGACCAGTGCCTTCAACCACTCGGCCACCCATCCGATGCCGGGTTCGTCGAGGGTATCTGTCTCCCGCGTTGGGAAAGTCCTGTCAAGGAGGGGGCAATTGTACGGGGGCGAGGATGATCGGTTCATAGCGACTCAACTAGGCGGGCGCGGCGGCAGGTGGTCGCGCTTGATGTCGTCTCGGGCGTCGTCGGCGGGCGTCTAAAGAACCTTGATCAAGCTGGTTTCGATCACATGCATCAATATGGTGATCATTGTCACGCCGCCGACCATCAAACCCAATGTACTGCCGATGAGGCTGGGTATCCGTGTCGTCATCTGGAGCTCCCTTCTGTCCGTCTGCCCTAAAAGGGCTCCAATACCGCGATCATCGACGAATTCGGCGTGCCGGGCAGTGACCATGGTCACTCCACTGTTTTTTTCTTCCGACGGCCGGCGATTTGCGGCGCATGTTTTGGCCGGGCAGGAGCGGTCGGCGATGGGCGCCGCGGTTTCGGCGGCACGGACACAGGCCGCCTGTAAAGTCGCAAAAAGGAGCCTGACCCACAGATTATAAAATCTGTCAAGAGGGGGGTTGCAATTTGCTGTCGCTTTTGCTAGATTACAGCTGTAATACGTGTAGTAGTGGTTTACTACACGGAGTATAGGTTCAGAAGGACCGCTCGACGATGATTGGTTCGGCACAGAAAGCGCCGGGAACGAGTGCAGCACTTACCGCCCTTAATCTGGCGGTGGTGCGGCAAGTCGTGTTCGAGCGGGCGGCTGAACAAATCTCCGAGAAAAGCCGCAGGTCCACCGAAGCCGTCGTCGCGACGACGGAAGAGAACCGTGAGCGTTCGGAAGCGGTCACCGTGGTGGTCGAGCAGAACGAGCACCGGCAAGAAGAAACCAAGCAGCAAGTTGGGGCGGCGAACCCGGAGGAACCGGTTCGGACGAAAAAAGCTTCGTCATCCGCACTTGGCCGAGCGGTCGATATTTCGGTCTAGCCGGTCCGGCCCCAGCGGGCCAACGGCGATCCCCCGATCGAAAAAACCAGATATATGCGGCCGGCGGCGCAAGGCGCCCAGTCTTCTTGGAAAAAACAGCGCGATTGCTCGGAATTCGCGACCGCGCCGCCGAAAGAACCATTTGGGCCATAATTTATCCATAAAAACAAAGCCTTGCCAGGCACCGGTTGGTCCATCAAGGTTGTTTGACAATCGGCGTGCCGCAACGCGTCTTGGTGGCGCGGCGGCGCCCGCGCCGGTGATGATGGACGGCAAGAAGGGGATGGGCCGCGGCAGGTGACGCAGGGGGCATCTTGGACATTTATTTCTATGCATCGAAGATCTTCTGGTTCGCCGCGAAACCCTCAAATCTATTGTTGCTTGCGGTGACGATCGGGACGGTCTTGCTGGCGACGCGGTTTCGACGCTCGGGTCAGGCTTTATTGGTCTTGGGTCTCAGCTTTTTTTGGTTTGCCGCGGTCGTGCCAATTGGCGAACAGCTCATGTTGCGTTTGGAAAGCCGGTTTCCAATGTCGCCCGAAATGCCGCCTGACGTCGGGGGAATAATCGTCCTGGGTGGCGCGGTGAACGCTGGAATGTCCCGTGATACCGGGCAATTGAACCTCAATGGAAATGCCGAAAGGCTATTTTATTTCAATGCATTGGCGGAAAAGAATCCAGAGCTTCCCCTGATCTTTACCGGGGGGTCTGGAGATCCAGCCGATCCAGAGGCGCGTGAGGCCGACCTTCTGAAACGCCACGCCGACGTCGCCGTCCTGCCTTTGCGCAGGGTCGCTTTTGAACGCGACGCGCGAAACACACGGGAGAGCGCGGTTTTCGCCCGACCACTGGCCGCCGACCGCTTGGACCGTCCTTGGGTACTCGTCACGTCGGCGCGTCACATGCCGCGGGCGGTCGGATTGTTCCGCGCGCAAGGGTGGCATGTTGTCGCTTATCCGGTGGATTTCATTATTCCTCCCGGGCGCGAGCTGGCGCTGGGGTTTGGTTTCCTTGGCGGCCTCTCTTTGCTCGATTCGGCGATTTATGAGTTTATTGGATTGGCCGCGGCTCGGGTTCTTGGGCATACGGACCGCCTTTTCCCCGCGCCCGTCGACTGATCTTGTCGGCGGCGGGGGCGCTGTGGCAAAAGGCTTTCCAGTTGTCGTCGCGTGGAGGGGAAGAATGGCGTCGAGAGCATCCTGTGCCCAAAGGTGGAGATTGAGCGGTCTGCTCGCAGTGATGCTGCTGCTTCCGACGGCGCTGCAGGCAAAACCTGTTCCGGTCCCGAGCGAGGCAGAATTCCAGAGCTGGTTGGCAGACTTCAAGCGCATGGCCGTCGCGCGGGGGTTGTCTAAGCCGGCTGTGGATCAGGCCCTGCGCGGAGTTGCCTATATTCCCCGGGTCATCGAGTTGGATCGCCGGCAACCGGAATTCAGCCTGACCTTTTGGCAGTACCTGAGCAGGACAATTTCCGACAAGCGCATAGAGCGTGGCCGCGAATTGTTGAAAAAGCACGAGAAACTTCTGTCTCGCATCCAAGATGAATACGGCGTGCAGCCGCGGTTCCTGGTCGCTTTCTGGGGGCTTGAACGCAATTTCGGAGATTTCACCGGGACGTTTCCATTGCTTGGTTCGCTGGCGACCCTTGCCTACGATCCTCGGCGGCGCAAGTTCTTCTCGGAACAACTGATCGCGGCACTCGAAATCATCATCGCCGGCGATATTCCTGCCGATTCCAAATCCTCCTGGGCCGGTGCCATGGGGAACACCCAGTTCATACCCACCACCTATCGCGCCCATGCCATCGATTTCGACGGTGACGGCAAGCGCGATCTCTGGCGCTCGCTGCCGGACGTATTTGCCTCCTCAGCCAAATTCCTGGCGGCTTCAGGCTGGCAGGGGGAACGGACCTGGGGGCGCGAGGTACGCCTCCCGAAAAACTTTGACTTTAGTTTAGCTGGTCTGAATAAACGCAAGAAAATAAAGGAATGGGAGCGCTTGGGCGTGCGGAATGTCTGGGGCAAGGCCCTGCCGTCGGTCGATCTTGACGCTTCCCTGATTCTGCCGGTGGGCGCCCGGGGACCGGCATTTCTGGTCTACCAGAATTTCCGTTCGACCATGCTATGGAACCGGTCGATCTTTTATGCCCTGGCCGTCGGCCATCTGTCCGATCGGATCGCCGGTCGCGGCCCGCTGGTGGCCAAGGCCCCGGCCAATGATCGGCCGTTGAGCCGTGCGCAGATTATTGAAATTCAACAAAAGCTCGCCCGACGCGGGTTCGATCCCGGCGGCGCTGACGGAATCATCGGTAGCGGAACCCGGCGCGCGATCCGGGCGTTCCAGGCAACCCGCAATCTGCCGCAAGACGGTTTCGCCGATGCTGGTTTGCTCGATGCCTTGCGTGCCGACGGGGTGCCGCAATGAGCGGCTTGTCGGCCAACTCCCGACCCGGTAATCTATATGTCGTCTTTTCGCTCCTCAAGACCCCCGGCATGTTGTGTTTGATCGGGCCTTTGTGATGAAGCCGTTTAGAAGCAGTGTGTTGACCTTAATCGCTTGCGCGTTCTTTGTGGGCGGCTGCGCCGAAACCCAGTTTTTGATTTCGACGACCAAGCGGTTGCAAGACCAGGACACGGCGACCTTGGGCAACTACAAGGTCGGCACGCCCTATCAGATCAAGGGAACCTGGTATTATCCAGCGGAAGATTGGTCCTATGACGAAACAGGGATTGCCTCCTGGTACGGCCCCAATTTCCACGGCAAGGACACCGCCAACGGCGAGACTTATGATATGAACGCTTTGACCGCGGCACATCGAACCTTGCCCATGCCGTCGTTCGTGCGGGTCGTTAACCTTGAAAACGGGCGGGCGCTTGTCCTTAGAATTAACGACCGGGGCCCCTTCGCAAAGGGGCGGATCATCGACGTATCGCGTCGCGGCGCGCAGTTGCTTGGCTTCAAGGAACAAGGCACGGCAAAGGTCCGGGTGCAGATTCTCGCCGAACGCAGTCAGGCGATCAAGGCGTCGATCCTGGGCGGTGAGCAAATCGCCCGCGAAGGATCGCCGATCAAGGTCGACAAGCTGCCGAAAGCATCGGTCAGCACGACGGAACTGGCGCCGCCGCCGGGGGCGTCGGGACCGGCGGACACGGTCGTGGTCGCGCGTTCCACGGATGAACCGGTCCCCGTCGCCCAGGCGCCGACGACGTCGGCCCTTGAGACCACCCCATCCGCGCAACCGATTGCCGAAGAAGTTACCCGCGTCGCCGTGGCGCCGACTGATATATTCGTTCAGGCGGGCGCCTTCACCAATTACCAGAACGCATTGCGAACCAAGCTGGTCGTCGGACGGACGGTGCCGGCTGAGATATCCCATGCCTTGATCGACAACCGTGATTTTTACCGGGTGCGCGTCGGCCCGTTGAAATCGATCCAGGCCGCCGACCGCGCCCTTGAACAGGTTCAGCGCGCCGGGTATCCAGGAGCCCGGATTATCGTCGCCGGCAAGAGCACGGGCCAGTGATTGCCGGCGCGCTGCATGGCGGCGGCACCGGTCGCGGTGGTGGTCGTGGACGATCACCGGACATGACGCGGGAGATAAGGAAAATGATGGCGCGGTTAGGCTTGCTCCCTAAAGCCCTCGTCGCATTGGCGGTTGCGCAAGTCGTATCGGCGGTGATCGCCGGTCCGGCCCGCGGTTTGGAAACCGTCGCCCGCGAGGCGGTATTGATGGATGCGACCACCGGCGCAATCTTGCTCGACAAGAATGCCGAGGCATCCATGCCGCCGGCGTCGATGAGCAAGATGATGACCGTCTACATGCTGCTTGAGCGCCTCAAGGAAGGCAGCCTGTCCTTGGACGACACCTTTCTGGTGAGTGAGAACGCCTGGCGCCTGGGCGGTGCCCGCAGTGGCGGATCGACCATGTTTCTGAAGCCGGGACAGCGGGTCACGGTCGAGGATCTGCTGACCGGCATCATTGTGCAATCTGGAAACGACGCCTGCATCGTCGTCGCCGAAGCCTTGGCAGGGAGCGAAGAGGCCTTCGCCGAAGCGATGACCCGGCGCGCCGCCGAAATCGGCATGACCGGCAGCCATTTTCGTAATTCCACCGGTTGGCCCGATCCGGAACATCGGATGACGGCCAAGGATCTGGCGGTCCTCGCCGATCGAACGATCAAGGACTTTCCTGAGTTTTATCACCTCTATGCCCTGCGCAGGTTCGAATATAACGGCATCGATCAGCCCAACCGCAATCCCTTGCTCGGGCGGACACCGGGGGCCGACGGGTTGAAGACGGGGCACACCCAGGAAGCCGGCTATGGCCTCACCGCTTCGGTGAAACGCGGCGATCGCCGGTTGATCTTGGTGACCAACGGGCTGGAAACCAAAAAAGCGCGCCGTTCGGAAACCCAACGGCTGCTCGAATGGGGATTTCGCGAGTTCCGCAACTACCGCCTGGTCAAGCAAGGGGAACAGATCACGGACCTGCCTGTTTGGTTGGGAGCAAAGCCTAGGGTGCCGTTGATCGTCCAGGACGGCATGTTGCTGACGCTGACGCGCAAGGCGCGGGCCGGGATGAAAGCGACCGTCAAATACACCTCACCGGCCCCGGCGCCGATCACCGCGGGTGATCGGCTGGGCACGTTGACATTTTCCTTTCCCGAACAAGAGCCCATCGAATTGCCGCTGGTCGCCGGCGATGCGGTTGACGGGTTGGGCATGTTCAGCCGCATGATCAGTGCCGTGCGCTATTATCTGCTTGGTGATTCCGGGTAGTCTCGAACGATCGGCAGGAGCGTGCTGGAATGGCTGCCGAAAGATGTGTATCCGCGGCTTGACAAGGACGTCCGAGCATGGGCATGGGCAAAATGATCACCTTCGAAGGAGGCGAGGGCAGCGGTAAATCGACGCAAATGGCCTTTCTTGCCCGTTCCTTGGAACGCGCGGGCGTCGACGTTCTGACCACGCGCGAGCCCGGCGGGACCGAGGGCGCGGAACAAATCCGCGCATTGCTCGTCCATGGCGCCGTTGACCGGTGGCCGCCGATGTCAGAGGCGTTGATGCATTTTGCGGCCAGGGTCGATCATTTGGAACAGAACATACTGCCGGCTTTGGACGGCAATACCTGGGTCTTATGTGACCGTTTCACCGATTCCACGCTGGCCTATCAGGGCGGCGGGCACGGCCTTGGCCTGGATGAAATATCGGTTCTGCAGCAGTTGGCCATTGGGACATTCAGGCCTGATCTGACGTTCGTGTTCGACATCGGGGTTGAAGAGGGCCTGGCACGCGCCTTTGGCCGGGTTGGGTCCGAGGATCGCTATGAACGCATGGATGTCGACTTTCACCGGCGTATACGCGAGACGTTCTTACAGGTGGCGCGGAACGAGCCTGAGCGTTGCGTTGTGATCGATGCCGCGCGGGGAATAGAGGAGGTGCAGCAAGCCGTTCGCAACACCGTCGCGGACCGCTTCGGTTTGGACCTCGGCGCTGATCGACCATGAACGATGAGGCGCCCCCGATACCGCTGGCGAACCCGGACCTAATCGGTCATTCCAGGGCGGAAGCCGCCCTGCGCCAGGCGGTGAACGGCGGCCGCATGGCCCATGCATGGCTGTTTTCAGGACCAAAAGGGATCGGCAAGGCAACGCTGGCCTACAGGCTTGCCCGCTATGTCCTGTGCCGGGGAAGTGCGGAGGAGGCCGTCGGAGAGAAAATGCAATGCCTGTTCGGGGCAGATTCCGCGGACGCAGTGGCTCCTGCTTTGGGGCTCGAGACCGATCCCGAGCACCCGGTGTTTCGCCGCATCATCGCGGGGAGCCACGCCGACCTGATGGTGGTCGAGCGGGAACTGGATGAAAAGACCGGGCGCGCCAAGGGGCAAATCCTTGTCGACGCGGTCAGAGAGGTCAAAGGATTTCTCTCAATGACGGCGGGTGAAGGCAGCTGGCGCGTGGTCATCATCGACGGCGCCGACGAGATGAACCGCAACGCCGCCAATGCCCTGCTCAAGGCGCTTGAGGAGCCGCCCGAGCGCACGCTCCTTGTTTTGGTCTGTCACAATGCCGGGCGACTGCTGCCGACCATCAGATCGAGATGCCGGCACCTGCCGCTGCGTCCCCGCTGACCGGCGAGGGTGCTGCCTACCTGAGGCGCTGGCACCCAGAATTGGACTCCGCCGCCGCCGCGCGTCTGTTGGCGATCGCCGACGGTAGCATCGGCCTTGCCCTTGAATTGGCGGAGAAGGGAGACCTCGTCGATGCCCTGGGCGGCGTTTTGACAGGTTTGTCGACCGGGGACACCGCGACTGATCTGCACAAACTTGCCGGACGCCTTGGCCAGGTGGGCAACGAAGCCGATTTTGAGCTGTTTGCGCGTTGGTTGCGCTGGCTGTTGGAAAGAATTGTCGTCGTCAAGTCGGGCGGGCCCATGCCGGACGCCCTGATCGGCGAAGAAACCCAACGCCTTGCAGCGCTTGCAAGCCTTGATCGTTGGTTGGAGGTGTGGGAAAACGTCTCGCGATTGCTTGACAGCGTCCCTGTGGCCAACCTCGACCGGAAACAGGTCGCCTTGAACAGCTTGCTGGCCGTCATCGCCACCGTTCGGGCCGACGGGTGACAGCACCGCCTCATTATCCTTCGGTAACCCGGTCCCATGACGGCAAAGCCTTACTATCTGACCACGCCCATCTATTACGTCAACGACGTGCCGCATATCGGGCATGCCTACACGACCCTTGCCTGCGACGTGTTGGCGCGGTTCAAGCGCCTTGATGGCTTCGACGTCCGGTTTCTGACCGGCACTGACGAACACGGCCAGAAGGTCGAGAAGTCTGCCGCCCAGGCGGGCGTCGACCCCCAGGCGTTCGCCGACAAAGTGTCCGAGAATTTCCGCCGCTTGGCAGATTTCATGGGCTTCACCCACGATGATTTCATCCGCACGACGGAGCCGCGCCACAAGGCGGCCTGTCAGGAAATGTGGCGGCGTATGCTGGCCGCGGGAGACATCTATCTCGGCAGTTATTCCGGCTGGTATGCGGTGCGCGACGAAGCCTTCTATGGCGAGGGCGAACTGACCAAGGATGCCGACGGCGTCCGTCGCGCGCCCAGCGGTGCGGAAGTGGAATGGGTTGAGGAACCGAGCTATTTTTTCCGGCTGTCCGCTTGGCAGGACCGGTTGTTGGCGTTTTACGAGGCCAATCCGGTTTTCATTCTACCGTCGACCCGGCGCAACGAGGTTGTCAGCTTCGTCAAGGGCGGCTTGCAGGATCTGTCGATTTCACGGACCACCTTCAACTGGGGCGTCCCAGTCCCCGACGACCCCGAACATATCTTTTACGTCTGGCTGGACGCGTTGACGAACTACGTTTCCGCCCTCGGGTTTCCCGACGAAGACGGCGATTTCCAGCGGTTCTGGCCTTGTGACCTGCATATGGTCGGCAAGGATATTCTTCGTTTTCACGCGGTCTATTGGCCGGCCTTCCTGATGGCCGCCGGTCTGGAACCCCCGAAACGGGTATTCGCCCATGGCTGGTGGACCAACGAGGGACAGAAAATTTCCAAATCCCTGGGCAACGTGATCGATCCGTTCGATCTGGTCGACAAGTACGGGTTGGATCAGGTTCGGTACTTCCTTCTGCGCGAGGTTCCGTTCGGCAATGACGGCGATTTTTCCCATGCGGCCATGGTGACGCGGATGAACGGGGAATTGGCCAACGATTACGGCAATCTGGCGCAGCGGGTTTTGTCGATGATTGCCAAGAACTGCGATGGCCGCGTTCCCGGAACGGACGCGCCGACGGCTGACGACCGGGCGCTCCTGGATCAGGCCGCCGGTTTGGCGGACAAGGTGCGCCGGGCGCTCGACGGCCAGGCGTTCCATGAGGCGCTTGAGGCGATCTGGGCCGTTATTCGGGCGGCCAATGCCTATGTCGATCATCAGGCACCGTGGAAATTGAAGCAAGAGGACCCGGTGCGGATGGCGGCGGTGCTCTATACCTTGGCGGAAACCATTCGCCACCTGGCGATCATGACCCAGGCGTTCATGCCGGGGGCTTCGGCGCGGCTGCTTGACCAATTGGCGATCGCACCCGAGGCGCGGGACTTGGCTGCTTTGGCCGGCGCGCTTGTCCCGGGAACGTCGCTGCCCAAGCCTGAAGGGGTTTTCCCCCGGCATCAGGCCGAAGATCGTGAAGGAGGCCGTAAATGACGACGGTTCAAGCCGGTTCCGGCGCAGGCCCCCGTCGTCTGGTCGACAGCCACTGCCATCTGGACTTTCCTGATTTCGCGGACGAATTGGATGCCGTCGTGGCACGGGCGGGTGAGGCCGGCATCGCCTACATGGTGACGATCTGCACCCACTTATCGAAGTTCAGCCAAGTCCGCGCCGTCGCCGAACGGTTTGATAACGTGTTCTGTTCGGTCGGCATCCATCCCCATCAAGCGGCCGAAGAGGCACCGGTGGAGGCGCAGACCTTGATCGCGCTGGCGGATCATCCGAAAGTCGTCGGCATTGGCGAAACCGGGCTGGATTTCTATTATGAACACAGCCCCCGCGACATTCAGGAACGACAGTTCCGCGCTCATATCGCAGCGGCGCGGGAAACCGGCCTGCCGCTGATTGTGCACACCCGGGATGCCGACGATGACACGATCCGGGTGATGGCGGAATCTCACCGCGCCGAAGGGCCGTTCCCCGGACTGATCCATTGTTTCAGCGCCGGTCCGGCGGTCGCCGAAATGGCCTTGGATCTCGGCCTTTACATCTCCGTTTCGGGGATCGTGACGTTCAAGAACGCGGACGCATTGCGCGATACGCTTCGGCGCGTGCCCATGGACCGCCTGCTTGTCGAAACCGATTCCCCTTATCTGGCGCCAGTCCCGCGACGGGGCAAGCGGAACGAACCGGCATTCACCGCCCATACCGCGGAGAAGCTTGCCGAGGTGAAGGGTGTGTCGGCCGACGAACTGGCGGCGCAGACGACCCGGAATTTCTTCCAATTGTTCGCCAAGGCAGGCCAGCAAGCCGCAGATACAGCATCATGAGAGTGACAATCCTCGGCGCCGGCGCGTCCAGCGGCACGCCGTCCATCGAAGCGGGGTGGGGGGAGTGCGACCCCGCTAATCCCAAGAACCGGCGGACCCGACCTTCAATCCTTGTCCACCATGACGACAAGATGATCCTGATCGATACGTCCCCGGATCTGCGCGAGCAGTTGCTGCGCGAAGACGTGACCCGCCTCGACGGCGTTCTCCTGACCCATGCCCATGCGGACCATCTGCATGGCATTGACGATCTGCGCGGGATCAACCGCCGGATGAACGCGGCGCTCGACCTATGGGCCGATGGCGACACGCTGGCCATTGTTGAACAAAGGTTTCCGTATGTCTTATCGCCGCTGCGGGAAGGGGCAACGGTCTATTACAAACCGACGTTGACGGCCCATCAGTTCGAGCCCTTGGCGTGGTTCACGGTGGCCGGTGTCGAAGTTCTGCCTTTCGCGCAAGATCACGGTTTTTCCACCACCCATGGATTCAGGCTGGGGGATCTGGCCTATACGACGGATTTGGTCGGACTGCCGGCGGACAGTTTGGCGGCACTGGCCGGAGTCAAGACGTGGATCGTCGGCGCCTTTAGCTGGGAAGCGCATCCGACCCATCTCCACATCGACGGCGTGCTCGCGCTGCGAGAACAATTGCGGCCGGAGACCACGGTGATCACCCATATGAGCCCCAAGATCGACTACGCGGCGCTCAGCGATTATGTTCCGGACGGCGTCGTTGTCGCCTACGACGGACTGGGGATCGACGCCTGAAGGAGCGTATCGGATTTTGGACTATGTGCGGCAACAAACATTTGAGTTGATAATCAGATTTCCATCTTAGGTATAACAAATAAAACAATAAATAATATTTTCCATAATATAAATTATAACATTACACTATGTCGATTACGCCGATCAGGCGCCCGTTACGATAGGCACTCGTGCGTATCCATCCGGCCGTCTTGAAACCCATCCGGTGGCACCTGACTCTGCGGCGGTCAGGCTGTGGTCATGCAACTGCGTTCTGATAATCTGATAATAGGCATGCGTTCGTCAGTGTCGGTAACGAGGTTAAGCAATCTCTGGCCTCCGGCGTGCACCGGCACCGCGTCGCGAACAGACAGAGGCTCTTCCCCATCGTGATCCGTCTACATCGATATGTTGTCTGCGGCGGCCTGGGGTCGGCGGGCTGTGCGGCCCTCATGGTCGCCCTGCTCTTCTCCCTATCGTCCGGTTTCATGATCCGGTCCGCAACGGCTGACGACCATCGAATTGCAATTGAGGTCGCCGACAAGGACGATGACGACGACAAGGACGACGATGACGATGACGATGATGAGGACAAAGACGAAAAGAAGAAGAAAAAGCTAAAAAGCCTTCGCCCGATCAGCGACTTGTTGTTCGGCAAGGTAGCGGGCGATCCCTATGGCCGGTCTCGGGTGCGGATTTCGACCAGGGGCGTCAAAACGGTCTCGGGCGGTGCGGTTGATTTTGGCGGACGAACCGGCGAAGCCCGTTTTCGCCTGAAGGGCAAAAGGTTTACCGATTACGTGATCCATCTCCCCAGGCGGGTGCGGTTATCAAGCAGCAATGGATTCGTGATCTTAAGGAATTTCGTCTCGGACCCGCCTGCTGGTCAATCCCACCGGCTCCCGGGCAACGGCAAGGTCACGATCAAGGTCGGCGCAACCATGATATTGAAACCCGGGCAAAAGGCTGGAGATTACGAGGGCAATTTTTTCATCCACGTCGATCCGCTGTAAGCCCGCTGCCTTGAGCGGTCAAGCGAACGGCGTAGGCTGCGCGGCGCTTGGCAGGCCCCACCTTCCCGCCTCTGAAGATTGGGGGCTTGATCGCGCTGGCTACCGAAGGACCAAGCTGGCTTTGCTGGGCGGCGTGGCCTCGTCCCCTTCCCGCGGCTTGTCCGTATAGGTCAGTTCCAGCTTGCCACCGGATTTCAACACGACCCCGTCGGGCAAACGCAGGGGAATGACCAATTTCCGCTTTGTCAGGGGCGGATAGATGCCGGTATTCAGCACTTGGCCGACAACGACCGGCTCGCCACCGCCGGGTTCATGATAGCGCAGGACGGCGTCGCCGTATGTGGTTCGGTTCCCCTCATGCAGAAGGTTGGTAACCGCACGGTCGCCCAACCCCTTTTCCTTGTCCGCCGGAAGCAATTCAAGGCCCTCGGCCTTGGACGTTGCAAACAGTTTTCCATGCCGCACCATTACCGGAATGGATACGGCGAAATAGGCGCTGACCTGAATGGCGATCTGGCCGTCGGTTTGTTTTGCCTGCGGCTTCGCGTCTTCGTCCGGAACGGCCGCGACGAGCATCGCCGAACGATACTCCCCTTCCTCCAATCCTTGCGGTTTGCGCACGGACAGACGAATGATCTGCCCCTGCCCCGGGCCAAGTTTAACGCGCCTGGGCGCGTAGCGGATGATGCGGCTGGCATCCTTGAATTGGCCCTTGTTTTCGACCCGCCGGATGCGGCCGTTTTCGTCCATTTGCACCGTGATCAAGGAAACGCGGTAGGTTACGGCTGCGTCGCCGCGATTGAGCAAAGTCAGTTGATGGAACCGATCACGGCCTTCGAATATCACCCTGTTGGGGGACACGGAGAGGCCTGAGCCGATCAATTGCTGAGCGTCGACGGTTCCCGGCTGCGCTACCGCCAAAAGACTGGCCAAGACAAGAAATGAGACGACCGGTTTGGCGCCTCCGCCTGTTAGGCGGACAACTCCGGTGACAAGCCTTTGGCCATAAGCCTGGGCTGGGCCCCAGCTCGCCCAAGATGGAACTCGCATGAATACCTCTCCAGCTTGTCAGCTTACCGTCAGCAGCTCGTCAGGCTACTTTCAGTTTGGGTCAATTTCTCGTTCCAGGAAATAGCAAGCATCGAATATTTTGGATTTTATAGAAATACTTCAGGTAGTTGTCAGCTTCAAGCCTCATTATCCGGCCAACAAAAGCGCCAGGCGGTTTAGATCGTGAGCGTTTGAAAGGCTCTGCAGTGGGGAGGCCGACGTCGATTGTTTTCGGCGTTGACGGTCTTTTGTATGTCTTTGGCGCCACCACCAGGGTGAGGGCCATCTGGTCAAAAAAGAAGGGGTATGTATCCTATGAAAAAGTTCAATCTGAAGACTCTGCTTGCCGCCGGCGCGGTTTTGGCAGCTGCGGCGACCATGCCGCAGCAGGCCGAAGCGATCAGCGCCTCGGGCAATGCTTCCGCCTCGGTCCTTCAGGCCCTGACGGTCACCCAGGCGACCGCGCTCAGCTTCGGTTCGTTCGAAGCCGGCAGTGGCGGCACGGTGTCGATTTCCGTCGGTAATGCCCGGAGCTTCACCGGCGGCATTACCTTGGGTCCGGCCCCCGGGGGCCGCGGTGAATTTACCATCACCGGCTCAACCGACGCAGCGATCTCGGTCGACCCGATTTCAACCATCACGTTGACCGACCAAGACGGCAACGGCGGTTCGCCGATGGCCGTGACCTTCGACATCACCGGTGCGCCGACGACCCTGACGGGTGGTTCCGTGACCCTGAACGTCGGCGCGACGCTGACGGTTGCCAGTGGTCAGGCGCCCAGCAACTACGCCGGGACCTACACGGTGACGGTGAACTACAACTAGTTTACCAACGACCCGGATTAAAGAAGGGCCCGGCTCCCCACTGGGGGGTCGGGCCTTTTCGTGTCTCGCCCGCGTCGATCCAACGCGGTCAGGACGCCCGGCGCCAAACACTCCTTCCAGGGTTTGGGCGTCCATCGCCACGGCGAAACCGGTTGGTCCCCTCCTGACTCGTTAAGACTTGCCAATCATGGGTTACGCCGCATGGTATGGTGATGTCCGCCTTTCGATATCGATGGATAGCCTTTGGATGGTGATGATCGCGGCTATGGGGCGAAATGTCACAGGAGGTGCGCAACGCCTGGCGGCGATCGCCACCTTTGCCGGCTGGGCTGCCGCGATGACCGGTCCCGCGTCGGCCCAGCCGCCCCCGCCGGCGATGCCGGTCCAGCCGGTGCAAACCGCGCCGATCAGCGCCGAGCCCCCGCCGTCGACAGGCGGCTTCGCCCCCGCAAACGCAGCAGCGCTGAACGCGCCGTACTCGGGCATTACCTATCAAGCGGCCGCGGCTGGCACCAAGATAAATCAGTATGGCACAAGGTCCGGCGGTCGGACGGAAGACGATCTCCTACTTTTCCAGGTCTGGGTCGGCCGCCTGTTGTTGGCCGAGGATTTGGCCGGGTTTATCTCGGGCAGCAGCGTTCTGTTGCCGCTTGGCGAATTTATGGATGTCGTCGACTTTCCGATCACCGTCGACGCCGCCGATGGCATCGCCCAAGGCTGGTTCATCAAGGAAAACCGTTGGTTCTCCTTGAACCTGGGGAAAAACAGCTTGGTCATCAACGGTAAGGACGTCGCCTTCGACCGGTCGCTGATTGAAATACATGGCAATGAAATCTACGTCGATATCCGGATGCTGCCCGATTGGTTTCCCATCGAGTATTCGTTCGATTTGTCCAACCTGATTCTTGAACTGAAGCCACAAGAATCGCTGCCCATTCAGTTGAAAGCCCAACGCCAGAATTTCCGCAAAAGAATATTCGGCCGGCCGGAAACACAAACGGAGAAGCTTCCCCGCGCGGAGTCGCCGCCGCGCTTGATCGGCGTTCCCACCGCCGACATCGACCTGACTTCGGTCTTCAACAAGTCCGGCAGCGCGACATCGACGGTGCGCAACAGTTACACCGCCCAAGTGTCGGGCGAACTGCTTTATTCAAGCCTGGATATGTTTGTTTCCGGCGTGGAAAAAAACAACCTGTCGGACCTGCGGGTGAAGCTGGACCGGAAAGATCCAGACGGCCAGGCGCTGGGTGCCGGCTTTGCCGACACGGTGCCCCTGGCGATCACGGATTTTTCCGTCGGCGACATTAACCCGGTCCAGCTGCCCATGATCTCACGGTCGCGCATCGGTCGCGGCGTGCAGCTGTCCAATGCGCCGTTGAACGCGCGGACGGAGTTTGACCGGGTGACACTCGAAGGCGACCTCGTCGAAGGGTGGGAGATCGAGCTTTACCGCAACGAAATCCTCATCGACTTCCTGGAAGAAAGCACAAACGGGCGCTACAGCTTCGAAGACGTCCCGTTGCTGTTTGGCCGGAACGTTATCAAGCTGGTTTTCTACGGGCCGCAGGGCCAGCGGCGCGAAGAAACGGAAATCTTCAACGTCGGCGCCGACCAATTGCCGGTCGGCGCGGTGCGGTACAGGATCGCGCTCAACGAACACGACCGCCGGATGTTCACTCGGCTGGAAGACCCGGACAATGATTTCGAAGGCCGCAATCGCGCGGTCGGGCAGGTTCAGATGGGGATCACGCCGGCGTTGTCGGCCCTGGCGACGATCGCCCACGTGCCAATCCGCACAAACTCGACATCGCGGCCCTACACCTATGTCGGCGGCGGGTTGCGCTTCGGCTATTCGGAGCTGATCGGACGCATGGATATCGTCAATCAGGTCGACAGAGGCTGGGCCGCCAAGTTTGCCGCTCAAACCCGCGTCTCCGGGGTCAGCGTCTCTGCCGAGCATGATATCTATCGACGGTTTATCAGTGAACAGGTTGACGACAACGCCGACCAAACCCTGATCAGCAGGACAAAACTTCGTTTCAGCGGCGCCATCCCGCAAACCTTCCTGCCCCGCATTCCCGTCAACTTGGACGCCGATTACGAACGCAAGACCGGCGGCGGCTCGCAGTTGACGGTGGTCAATCGTCTTTCCGCAGCCTTGGGACCATTTTCGGTCTCGAATACATCGACGTTTAGAAAGAACTTCAACCCGGATTCGGCCAATACCACGACGGGGGATTCGTCGCTTTTATTGAGCGGCCGGTTCGACAACATCCGGCTGCGCGGTCAAGCGGGCTATTCGACCTTGCCGCAGTTCGAACTCGATTCGTTCAACATCACCGCCGACTGGTTCTTGTCCAAGACCTATCAACCCCAGGCCGGGTTTTCCCGCAGTTTCGGGTCGTCGCGCTTCAACACCTATATCCTGGGATTGAACATCGATTATCCCTTTGCCTTGATCGGCCTGAACGCAACCTACCAGAGCAACGGCACGTTTACATCGCGGATGAACACGTCCTTTTCCCTGAGCCGCGATCCGAACAGCGGCCGTTTCGACATTTCATCCAACGAAATCGGCCGCTCAGGCATGGTCTCCGTGCTGGTGTTTCTCGACAAGGACCTTAATGGCTCGTTCAGTGACGGCGACAAACCCCTGGAGGGGGTGCGCTTCCGCTATCGCCGGGGCGGTAGCGTCCCGGGGCAGACGGGATCTGAGGGCTCAATGCTGATCACGGGCCTGCCGGTCTATGAGGAGTCGGAGTTGATCGTTGACCTGGGGTCCCTCGGCGACCCGTTTCTGCAGACCGAGCCCGAGGGAATTTCTTTGGTGCCCCGGCCGGGCGGCATGGTCAGTTACGAGTTCCCGGTGGTCAGTTCCGGAGAGGTCGACGGCACGGTCACCTGGCTTCAGAAGCCAGAGGGACCGCCTGGGCCGGTGTCGCGGATCGCCGTTCAGGTGGTGCGCCCTGATGGCAAGGTGATCCGTGAAGAACGAACGGCCTTTGACGGCTTTTACCTGCTCGACTTCATCAAGCCCGGCAAGTACACCTTACGGGTCAGCCCCGAAGACTTGGGCAAACTTGGTCTGTTGGCCGACCGGGAAATGGAAATCGAAATCACGGGCGAAGGCACCATACTGAACGGCCGGGACTTTTTACTGACGCCGGATCCGAACAAACCCAAGGAGCCGCCTGCCGCACCCGATGACAGCGGAGCCGTGCCCGAACAAAAGACCGATGACAAATCGTGACGGGTTCGCCCATCAAGGACCGCAGTCGATAAACCGCAACGAGCCATACGGGAATGACGATGAAAGACGGGGCGAACACGGATGACGGGCGGATCGACCGCCTCTTGGAAATCATGTCGCGGCTTCGTGATCCCGACGGCGGTTGTCCCTGGGATGTCGAACAGACTTTCGAAACCATCGTCCCCTATACGATCGAGGAGGCCTACGAGGTCGCCGACGCGGTGCAGCGCCAGGATATGGCCGGGCTTAAGGATGAACTCGGCGATTTGCTCCTGCAGGTCGTGTTCCACGCGCGGATGGCGGAAGAGGCCGGTCATTTCGATTTCACCGACGTCGTCGCCGGTATTTCCGACAAGATGGTGCGCCGCCATCCGCATGTCTTCGCGGAAACGCGGATTGAGGACGCCGCGGCGCAGACGGTTCATTGGGAGGCCCTGAAAGCCGCCGAACGGGCGGCAAACCCCACCCAAGAGGGCGTGTCGCCAAGCGTCATGGACGGTGTGGCGCTTGCCCTTCCCGCCCTTCTCCGGGCCGAGAAGCTGCAGAAACGGGCGGCCCGTGTCGGTTTCGATTGGACGGACCCGGATCCCGTGTTCGACAAAATCCATGAAGAACTGGACGAAGTGCGCGCGGAACTTCCTGATCGTCGCGGCCCGGGGAAGAAGGCGCCGGCACCTAGCCGGCATCTCTTCGAAGAAGTCGGCGACGTGTTGTTTGCCGTCGCAAACATGGCGCGCCACCTAGGGGTCGATCCTGAATCCGCCCTGCGCCAAGGCAATGACAAGTTCGAAGCCCGGTTTCGCCGACTTGAAACGTCTTTCGCTGCCGACGGTCGGGATATCAACGAGGTTCCTCTGGAAGAAATGGAAGCACGCTGGCAGACGCTTAAGGTCCTGTCCCATGACGCGGGTGACGAAAACCGCTGACCCGTGACGGCCAATAGAGTAGAAAAGCGAGAATTTGCAAGCTGTTGAACAGGACCCCCATGCGCCGCCGCCTGAACCTTGCCTGCCTTTCCCTGCTGCTTGTCGCGATTCTGTCCGGCTGCTACCTGCCGGCGCGCTTCGACATGGAAATCGAGATCGACCGCCGCGGCTATTACAAGATGATCTTCGCGGGCTACATGGTCGATGTCGGTTTGTACTCCGACCTCAAAAGCGGCAAGGTCAAGGGTCAGGGTGAGGTCGACGCGGTCAAACTGATCCAGCGGGACATAGAACGCGACCCCTCGGCGTCGGGTTTCAGTTACCTGCGCCAAGGCTATTTTCAGATGAACTGGCAGCGCGAGGGCGACCTGTTGCGGGCAAGATCGGTCACCTTCCTGCGCCGCAACGAGAACATTTTCAGTATCAATTACAATAAGGAGACGCGCCAGATTAACCTGCTGGGCCGGGGATTGCCGAAGAACCAAAAAGACCGTTTGGTCCAGGCAGGGCTCAACATGACCGGCGAGATTCGCGTCATAACCGACACCAAGGTGCTGGGCCACAACGCGGACGAGATCAAGCCCTTCCCCGCCCGTGGGCCGCGGGTCTCGGTCTATATCTGGCGGATTCCCAATATCTACCGGCCGACGCCCAGGATGCAGATCACGCTTCGCTGATATCCCGCGTGGGGACCCGCGGTTAGAGAGCATTTCAGGCTTGCTTGGATTGAATCGCTGAGACCCCGTTTCCGGGGAAGTCGGCTCCGGGGGCCACGAGGTGTTCCCGTATAAATTTGACCGGGGGGCGCCCTCGGTGACCCCCGGGGATGCCGGCGCCTTCGGCCGGCGATCCGGGCTTCCGGCGGCGTCGAAGAGGTTCACCGATATCCGCTGCTCTAGCTGTCGCGCAAGCGGCGGATCAAGGACGAGGTATCCCATCGCCCTCCGCCCATCTCCTGGACCTCGCCGTAAAACCGGTCAATTTCGCGGGTCATCGGCAAGGCCGCGCCGTTCTGTTCGGCCTCGGCCATGCAGATACCCAAGTCCTTGCGCATCCAGTCCACGGCGAACCCGAAATCGAACTGATCATCGATCATGGTTTCGCCCCGATTCTCCATCTGCCAGGACTGGGCCGCGCCCTTGGAGATCACGCCCAGCACCTGTTTTATGTCTAAACCGGCGCGAAGACCGAAATCCAAGCCTTCGGCAAGACCTTGGACGACCCCTGCGACCGTGATCTGGTTGACCATCTTGCACAATTGTCCGGCGCCCGCCTCACCCAACAGGGTGACCGCTTGGGCGTAGCAGTCGATGACCGGTCGGGCTTTTTCAAACGCGTCGGCAGAGCCTCCGCACATCACGGTCAGAACACCGTTTTCGGCCCCGGCCTGACCGCCGGACACGGGGGCGTCGAGGAAGGAAACGCCTGCGGCATTGGCCTTTGCGAAGATTTCCCGTGCGACGATTGCCGACGCGGTGGTGTGATCGACGAACACGCCGCCGTTGTTCATGCCGGCCAGGATGCCTTCGTCGCCATAGGTGACGCTGCGTAGGTCGTCATCGTTGCCGACGCAGGAAAAAACGAACTCCGCGCCTTCGGCGGCCTCACGGGGCGTTGCCCCTAGACTGCCGCCGTGTTCGGCGACCCAGGTCTCGGCCTTGGCCGTCGTTCGGTTGAACACCCGGACCTGGTGGTCCCCAGAAGCCAAATGGCCGGCCATGGGGTAACCCATGACTCCCAGACCGATGAATGCGCAGCGGGCCATGCCCCCCTCCTGTCCGATTAAAGAATGTAGCGCCTTCGCAGACTCATACCGCCCGCGTCTCGCGCTCCGGGATCGTTCGGGCGCCATCCTGGCAAGACATTGCCCGCCAAGCAAGGTAGCCGCCGCCGGCCATCAGCGGGTGAGATCACGGACAACCCGCCAAGCCTGCGGGCTGGGCGCCATGATCAAGGCATCGTCGCCGGGCTTTTGGGCCAGGGCGTAGTTCCTGCCGCTGGGCGAAAATGCCGCATGCCCACCGGCTTCCCGGTGCATCAAAACGCCGGCCGCATGATCCCAGGGCATCAACTTCCCGGCGTATCGCGCGGCATCTATTCGCCCGGCGACGAGGTCCAGATATTCGATGCCGACGGTCCGATAGCGCACAACTTCGGCCGGGCGTTGATTTGCCGGTTTCTGGCGAACCCGTTCCGACAAGCGGCGCGCCAGAGAAACGGTCATGCTTGAAAGCGGCTTGGTTGACATTGGCGGCGGCGGCGCGCTGTCGATCATTGCCCCGGCGCCGGCTTCCGCCAGGGCCATGCGGTCGTTGACGGGGTCGTGAATCCATCCCGCGACGGTCTGACCGCCCGTGCTGAAGGCGACGATCACGGCGAACCGGGGCGTGCCGTGGGCGAAATTATGAGTGCCGTCGAGCGGGTCGATAATCCATGCCCGCTCGGCGTCGGCGAGGCGGTCGAGGGCTTCCGGCCGGCTCTCGTGGGCTTCCTCGCCGACGATCAGGGCGCCGGGGCTGATCGCCTTGAGCCGGCGGGTCAGGACGTCTTCGGCCGCCCGGTCCGCGGCGGTCACCAGATCGCCCGGCTTCTTCTCCTTGATGTCGCTGGGATCGAGGGCGCGGAAACGGGGCATGATCTCGGTCGCCGCGGCTTCGCGTATGATCTCCGCGACCTTGGCGACGTCTACCTTCACTGTTGGGGACGCGTCCTGCGATGGGGGCTAATTCGAATGGATGTCGCGGTCACGGTGAAACGCTTCCGCGAGATCCTCGAGCATCTGCGCCGCGTCATTGCTGTAATCGGCGCGTTGGATCAGGGCCCGCGTGACGAAAGTGGCAAAGGACACGGCTTCGCCCTTTCCGCGTAAACGAAACTCCTCGGCCAGTGTTTCCAGATGATCGTGGACATGACTTTTCGCCATGACGTTCAATTGGCGTTTGACCAATTTGTTCTTCGCCCGCCATTTGCTTTGACTGCGCGTCGTCGCCATAAATCCGTTCCGTCGAATGCTCCGCCGCGCGAATGTCGCATCGGCCATTGCGCGATGAAGCCAGAAAAACCTTACCAACTCATGTAAGGATGCCACTAAGGATGCCAAGCCGTGTCTAGTTTAGAGCATCGGGCGCATAGGCTGAATCTTTTTAGGGATTCCCTTTTTGTCTGATTTGTGATTCACGGTAGTCGGAGGTGGATCATGGGCAGACCCTTA